>JASGCP010000090.1 GCA_030053995.1 Phycisphaerales bacterium | reverse complement strand
GTTAGTGTGAAGATAGTTTTTTTATATGATTTATTGATTGGTGTTTTATTATGTGAATATCCATGGTAAGTTAGGTATGCTCAAGTGCTTCTATTTCTTGCTCGGATAGACCTGTAATTAGTGTGCCTTGTTCATATTAATTCATTTGTCTGGGAATATTGCTAGTTTACCTCATTTCTCATAGCATGGTGAGCACATTATGGCTAAATCATATTTTGAGGTGCTAAGAGAAGTAAGTTTTAACTTTAAATAATGGCATTTTACATTATACTCTTGTATCCTATTTAATTTTTACTATTGTAAAAAGCTACATTTTCGGTGGCTTTTTATGCTATAAGATTGTAGCTAAAAAAATAGCTTTGTATTTTTGGTTCTATGACGAAATGAGTGGGTAAAATGTTAGAAGTTTGATGACTTTTAAAATGATAATTTGGTATTGTACAATGTCATTTTTCTTTTTTTTGTCTTGATACAAAAGAAAGAAGCAAAGAAAAAAGCAAGCCTGCGGGATTAATGGTTAATTGTGAATGTTTAATGATTAATTGGGTGCAATTTATAAATATTCTGATTATTATCCTATCGCTACCACTCGCTTCCTTCGATATATTCACCGTCGCCCATTTTCGATGGGCACTTCGCTCACCTTGTTTTACTACGCCCTCCCTCTGAGAGCATTTCGGCTATAGGCTCAAGGGTAATCACTATGAAATTAAGCTGCTTTACACACTCATTTCGTTATAGAGCCTTTATTAAACTCAATTTTTGTTAATAAATCTTCCTGATAGTTAGAAGGTAAAGGTACGGGGGTCCAGTTCAATCCAAAATCTACACTCTTTAGTAATACCACATTTGTGTTAGAAGTCATTTGTCCACAAGCAAATAAAGTATTATTGGCAAAAACGGTAGTAGATAGAAAGACATTACGACTGTTTGCATCCTCATAAGTCCAAGTAGAACCTCCATCAGAGGTAATTAAAATGCCTCCTGAAAGTATCGTTATAACACCTTTCTCTGCAGTACTAAAATAAACTGAATATAATTGATTATTAGCTCCTGCTTCGTTAGGAACAGGGACACTCAAAAAAGTTTTACCAGAATCTGTGCTATGTAAAATAACTGGAGGAGAAGAAATCGTACCACCTATAATGATCACATTCGCAGGAGAAGAAAAAATGACTCTTTGTAGGGTGGTATTGGATGGCGTAGGCAAGTTTATTCGTTGCCAATTTATGCCTGCATCCGTACTCCTTAACAAACTATTACTAACCCCACATGCCATGCCTGTATTATTTAAAAAATAAACCGACAAATACAATTCATAATTTGTAATTGAGTCAGGAATTGAATTCCAAGTATTTCCAGAGTCATTGGAAACATATACTCCACCAAAACCAGCCATATACCCATTCTTAGGAGAAGAAAATTGAATAGCATTAAGGGATGCCCCCGAAACATCCTTAGAACTCCAATTTGTTCCATTATCATTGGAATAATAAACCACTCCCCCTCTAGTAACGGCCAGTACTTTATCTTTATCTCGATAAGTAAAATCATAAATAGCAGATAGTCCCTGCTTAGGGAACTTTATACTATCCCATGTATTTCCCCCATCCATCGTTCTCAAAAAAAAACCTCCTGTGGCATTATAGGTAGATGCAGATATAAGCCCAATAGGAGTATAATCTGGTGCTAGTACATCAGGAGTAGTCTGAAGCATCTCTTTTTTGCAAGAGAAAAATAAAACTAGTAGAAATGAAAATAATAGATAGGCTCTTGTCATATATTTTTTTAGGGGGGCTTTGCAAAGCCTCGATTAATAATTCTACAAAGCTATACATTTTTTTGATTTTTTTTCATACCAAACTTAATCCACATAAAAATTTTGGCTCTATGACGAAATGAGTGGGTAAAATGTTAGAAGTTGGTTGGCTTTAAAAATGATAATTTGATATTTTACATCATGTCATTTTTCTTTCTTTTGTCTTGATACAAGGGAAAGAAAAATAACCTTATAAAACTTGAAATGGTCATTTGAAAAAACAATTTTTGAACTCTAATTTATGGATATATTCAGGTACTCTTTTTTTACTTCAAAATTTACATTTCACAGGCTTACACCCGCAAAATAAAAGTGAGCCAAAATGTGTTCATTGAGTGGATATACTTAGATGCTCCTCCCCAGCTATTAACAACTTGTCCGTTAATAGTTGGCTGTTAGGGTTAGATTCGTAATAGAGGGTTATAACATCTTTCACCACAATGACTACGATATATTAATCGTTTTGATGGGCGATATAAGGAAATTTAGAAACAAAAGCTTCCGTAACGGCACAAGTGTAATCGATATCTTTTTGAGACAAGGGGAGCGATATAAAGCATGATTCAAACGGTGACGGAGACATATAAATGCCGTTTAAGAAACAATATTTAAAGTATTTTTTAAAGTACGAAGTATTAGCTGTTTTGGTATCTTGAAAATTATGAATATTGTTAGCCGTAAAATAGATGGTAAACATGCTTCCTATTTCAACTATTTGTATTGGAACAGCATGTCTTTGGAAAATATTTCTCAGCTCTTTTGTTAGTTTTTTTGTTTTTTTTTCCAAATCTTGATAAATATTTTTATTATCACGCAGATATTTTAGGGTAGTATATCCGGCGATCATTGCTATAGGATTGCCACTATTGGTTCCTGCTTGATAGACAGATCCTAAAGGTGCAACAAATTCCATAATTGCCCTTTTACCGCCGTAAGCCCCTACCGGTAAGCCACCACCTATAATTTTTCCGAGTGTTACAATGTCAGCTTCAACGCCATAATAAGCTTGTGCACCACCGCTACTAATTCTAAAACCCGTCATCACTTCATCAAATATAAGAACGATTTTTTCACGCGTACAAATTTTTCTTATTTCTTCTAAATAATGTGGTTGGGGTAAAACACAGCCCATATTACCAGGAACGGGCTCAATAATCAGTGCGGCTATTGTATTTTGATTTTTTTTAATAATTGCTTCAAGTGCTGGAATATCGTTATAAGGGACAATTAGGGTATCGTTTGTAGATGATGAAGGTACGCCGGGTGTACTTTGCACAGAAAATTCTGCTACACCACTGCCGGATGCAGCTAATAGAGCATCCGCATGCCCATGATAACAGCCTTCTATTTTAATAATTTTATTCTTATGCGTATATCCTCTTGCTACTCTAATAGCACTCATACACGCTTCGGTGCCACTATTGACCATACGAATTAAATGTACATTAGGTAGCATCTGTTTAATTAGCTCTGCTAATAAGATTTCTAATTCAGTGATAGCACCAAAACAAAGTGATTTTTTGGCTTGTACACGAACAGCTTTTGTTACTAACGGGAAAGCATGACCTAATATCATTGGTCCCCATCCATTAAGATAATCGATATATGAATTTTTATCTTCATCTATAAGCCTTGCACCTTTAGCGGACGCAATAACAATTGGGTCCATATCAATATTTTTAAATGCACGCACAGGAGAGTTAACCCCTCCAGGCATGGCCTGCTTTGCCCGTAACAATAATTGCCCGCTTTTAAAATAATTGTCAATTTTCATAACTTCGATAATGATTTACTGCTCTGAAAGCAATGTTCCTAGTTTTTTTGCAAAATAAGTAATAATGATATCGGCACCTGCTCGTTTAATAACGCGTGCTGATTCCACGATCGCCGACTCTTCCTTTAGTAATCCTTTTTGTACGGCTGCCATAATCATTGCATATTCCCCGCTTACTTGATAAGCGGCTACAGGAATATGGACAGTTTGTTTTACTTGATGAATGATATCTAAGCTTGTTAGGGCGGGCTTAATCACTAAAATATCGGCACCTTCATTTTCATCAGCTAAAGATTCTTTAATAGACTCGCGTGCATTGGCGATATCCATTTGATAAGTTTTTTTATCCCCAAATTGTGGGCTACTATCCAGTGCATCACGAAAGGGTCCATAAAAACAAGACGCATATTTAGCACTATAAGACATAATACCTGTTTCGTGAAACCCATGCTTTTCTAATGTTTGTCGTATAACACCAACACGACCGTCCATCATATCGCTCGGTGCTACAAAATCAGCACCGGCTCGTGCGTGGCTTAAACTCATTTGTGCTAATGCTTCTACCGTACGATCATTAATAATTGTATTGTTTTCAACAATGCCGTCATGTCCATATATAGAATAAGGGTCTAATGCAACATCGGTCATAACTGTTAAGGCTGGAAATTGTTTTTTGATAGCACGAATACTTCGCTGCATCAATCCTTCAGCATTCCAAGCCTCTTGCCCCGTGTTGTCTTTTAAATGATCCAAACATTTTGCAAACAGCAAAACAGTATTGATTTTTAATTGTGTTAAGGCTACCACTTCTTCTAACAATAAATCTATTGACATTCTGTAATAACCCGGCATGGTGTTGATGGGTTCTTTTAAACCGCTACCTTCAATAACAAAAAGTGGTGCAATCAGTTGCTGTGGCTTAATAAAAGATTCGGCAACTAAAAGCCTAATTGTTTCAGTTTTTCTTAGTATACGGTATCTTGGGTACATAGGATTAAAAAAATAATGTTCATCGAGGTGCGGTGGGATATATACAGGGCTATCTTATCAAAGCGTGCGTCTTTTGGCAACTTCATCAGCAATATAAATTGCTAAGGTTTTTGTTGGAGTGCCGGGCGTAAAAATCTGACCAACCCCTAATTTCGATAAGGTAATAATATCATTTTCAGGTATAATACCACCACCAGTAACCAATATATCAGTAATTTGTTGCTCCTTTAGAAGAGCCATAATCTTACTAAAAACGGTTAAATGAGCACCCGATAAAATACTTACACCAATAACATCAACATCTTCCTGAATGGCTGTCATAACAACCATTTCGGGTGTCTGCCTTAGTCCGGTATAAATCACTTCCATTCCTTCATTTTTTAGAGCTGTTGCAACAATCTTAGCTCCTCGATCATGGCCGTCCAACCCAACTTTTGCTATTAAAACGCGTATAGGTCTTTTCATTGTCGTTAATTAGTTTTTTGCTAATGATGCACAAAGGTATGATTTTTTTGGCTAAATCATTGTTTAAGGTGCTAAGAGGTTTTATTAATGAATAATAGTTAGAACCTTTAAATGTTTTTTCTTTTGTCTGAACCGTGATTTATATGATTAACTGATTGGCATGATTGTTCTTTTGTCTGAATCACGGATACACGGATTGCTAAGCCCCCCAGATATATGGATATGGATCTTTTTTGAAATTTGTTTTTTGCCATCAATTGCCTCCAGATTTATTTGGAGGACAAATAAATTTAATAACAAAGATTTAGCCAAAATATTATATTGACAACTACTCTGTGACTAGTGTTTAACGGTTTCCCCCCAATATCAAAAAATAAAAAAAGGCATTACTAAATTTCGTGTGAGAAAGCATGCAGAATTACAAAAAAAGTGGAACTTTGTAAAAAAACTTATGGAAGAGAAAGATTTTTTCGGTTTTCTACAGACGATGTTGAATATAGCACCTGATTTTGCAATCACTAAAATAAATAAAATAGAGCAGGATAAAGAGATACGGATATATCTGCAATATTTGCCTAAAGTATATTGTAAGAAAGGACTGCCTAAAAAGTCTTATAAGATATATGATTATTTACCGGAGCGGTCATGGCAACATTTAAGCTGGTTTGAGTACCGTTGCTATATCGTGTGCTCTTTGCCTCGTTATGTTGATGAGGACGGTAAGCCAAAGCAGATAGAAGTTGATTTTGCGGATAGTCGCAAAGGTTATACGCGCTTGTTTGCTCAAGAAGTTATCCATGCTTTACGCGAGATAAAAGTTCAAAAGGCAGTAGCAAAATTGTTTAAAACAACTCCTTATATAGTTTGTAGTATTATGCAAGCATGTGTAGAAGAAGGGTTAAAAAATAAAAAGCCCGTTACCGATTTGACGCACATTAGTTTAGATGAGAAAGCCTATCAGCAAGGGCATGCTTACGCTACTATTTTAGTGGATACTTCTAAAAACCAAATTCTTGATATGCAAGAAGGAAGGACTGAAAAAGAAGTTAAAACTTTGGGCATTACTAAATTTTGTGTGAGAAGATTTTTTGAGAAAAGATTTTGAGGAAGCTAAAAAAGGATTTATCACTAAAAAATAAACATAGGTCATATTACCTTTAAATGTTTTTTCTTTTGTCTGAACCGTGATTTATATGATTAACTGATTGGCATGATTGTTCTTTTGTCTGAATCACGGATACACGGATTGCTAAGCCCCCCAGATATATGGATATGGATCTTTTTTGAAATTTGTTTTTTGCCATCAATTGCCTCCAGATTTATTTGGAGGACAAATAAATTTAATAACAAAGATTTAGCCAAAATATTTTACCCCCTTTCGTCATAGCCATTGCGTATCGGGACAAAAGAAAGAAAATGACATTATCCAAATAAAAATTCTTGTTTTAAGGGGCAATTAGAGAACCATTAAACATTGTTAAGCCCACTCATTTCTTTAGAAGGGCGAGCTCACTCTTGAGCGTTAATTTCTACTTCTCTTAGCACATAAAAAATGATTTAGCCAAAAAACAGCCTACTTTTTGTCTATTAGAGCAAACCATCTAAAAAATGGCATTACTTTTTGTCCATTATACCCAAATCTATATTGGTTCTTTCTAATATGCTAATCATTATATCTATTGATTGTGTCAACTCTTCATATGTAAAAGACGTATTTAATTTATTTTCAGGATGATGAATTTGGTGTCTTATGTACGACATTAGTGTGCATTCAAATTCTGTATATGATTCTTTATCTGATTCTTTATCTGATTTCTTATCTGGTTTTTTATCTGGTTTTTTATCTGGTTGCTTATATTCTTTATTTTTTTGAATATTTTTATCTAATTCTATAATTTTATCATCCCAACATTTTATTAAATTACATCCAACTATATTTTGAATTAAACCATACAATTCATTGTGTAGATCTGTGGTAGCTATATTAAATGCTTTATAAGTGTATAAGCTCAAAGAAGTAAAAATTTTTGATTTGCTACAATAGTATAAAGAAAGTTTATTTGATTTAATACACGCTTTAGTATCAACTTTAATACATTGTTCATCATTTTCATTCATTTCCATAAATATATAAGGAGAATGAGTAGCTATTATAAATTGAATATTAGTATATGATTCAAATATTTGTTTTAATAGAGGCACAAATTTTTTTTGCCATTCTGGATGCAATCCTATCTCTGGTTCATCAATTAAAACTAAAAAAGGACTGTCTTTTTCTTTATTATACACTTTTTGTATAAGAGGAATCATTTTTAATAAAGCAATCACTTCTCCTTTGCTTAATTTACTAAAATCTAAAGCTAAATTTGAATCTTTATTTATAAATTCAAATGCTCTACTTAATTGAGATAACTTATTACCAATATCAGCAGGAATATTTTCGTATGGAACAGATTTATTATTAACCAAAAAAACATATTTATCTTTTTGATCTTGTTGGTGCAAATCATTAAGTAAGTCTTGTATTTTATTATTTCCATTTTTATCAGAATCAACACTTGTTCCTGTATCTATAAAAAGAACTTGATCTTTGTCATATAATGCAACTAATTTAGTATAGGGAAATGGAGCAGAATCATGTTCCTCATTTCGCTTAGAAGGATTAACAGATAAAATGTTGTTCTTATAAGTCCATTGTCTTGTCTCCATAGTTGTAGTCCCCCTATTAGCATCATAATACTGAAGATCTTCTGGTTTAGACATTAAAGAAATGTTATCTTTTTTATCAATATCTTCAATATGAATTTTTATTTCCCCCCTAACAACTTCATGAAAATCGTTTGCACAAGCAAAAACATATTTTCTCTCAGTTGCAATTTTTAAAATAACATTTAAAATACTTGTTTTACCTGATCCATTATTACCAATCAAATAAGTAATTTTTGGTATTAAATTGTTTTCATTTGTAAAATCAATCTTAGTATTCTTAGTAAAACAATGATGCTCTTGTAAAATCTTTATTTCTTTTATTTTCATTTTTATAGCTATAAGATTCAAGTAATAAGGCTGAATTTAAAGTTTATTTATCAACATTATAATCCTATCAACTCTACTAGTAATTTAGATAAATTACTTCAAAACGACTACTACTTTCATAGCTTAATAAAAGGGGATGATATTGGTGATTGAATTAAAAAGCATACAATAAGATGGAATATTTTAATACCAGAAAGTAGGGGTAAAAAATTTGTGCATTTTGCCGAATCATTTTTTATTTTAAGTTGTAATCCCCGTTAAAGTGGAAGGTGTCGACAGCCGGTAAACGACCTCTTACAATAAAGTTTTCCAGGGTTGTAATCCCCGTTAAAGTGGAAGGTGTCGACAGCTAACTAACCACTTATAACTAACCACTTATAACTAGTTGTAATCCCCGTTAAAGTGGAAGGTGTCTGCAACAAAAAAAGAGAGGTGTTACTCTCTCTTTTGTTGTAATCCCCGTTAAAGTGGAAGGTGTCTGCAACTCAGCTGCACAGACATGTGAACTACTTTGGTCGCATACACCAGTGCCTCTATAATAACAAAAATTATTAATACATTGATTGTATAACCCATCTATTCGATTATGACATAATTTTGCACTTCCGCCATTTATTTTTTTGATTTCATTCCTTGATAATACGTAACCTAAGTTTTTTGTTCTATCCATGAATAGGACAATCGCTATCACGCGAACAACTGTTATATGCTGAATCACAACAACAATAGGTAAATAAAGTAGAGTAGCATACATAAGCTGTACTTTGATCACATACACCTGCACCACGAGAATAACAAAGCCCTGTAATACATTTATTGTATAGCCCGTCTATTCGATTATGACATAATTTTGCACTACTACCATTAATATTTTTAACTTCGGTTCTTGTTAGAGTAGAACCTAAACTCATTGATTTTTGTTTCATTTGTTTTTATTTTATTTTTTAGGGATGTTTGCAAAACATCGGTTAATAATTCCGTAAAGGTATTTTTTTTTTTTGATAAATCAAAAGATTATTTTTAGTTGCATTAAAATATAAATTTTATGGAAGTGAAACAATTAACGCTCACAGACACCATCAATTTAGAAGCTAAAACAAGAAAGAAAACTAAAACACAAAAAAGATTAGATACGATTACCCAATTGTGGAAGGTGTCGACAGCTTTCATTGATTAAACTATTCTATAGTTTAGAAGTTGTAATCCCCGTTAAAGTGGAAGGTGTCGACAGCTAACTAAACACTTATAACTAACCACTTATAACTAGTTGTAATCCCCGTTAAAGTAGAAGGTGTCGACAGCTAACTAAACACTTATAACTAACCACTTATAACTAGTTGTAATCCCCGTTAAAGTAGAAGGTGT
>JASGCP010000089.1 GCA_030053995.1 Phycisphaerales bacterium | reverse complement strand
TATCAAAACTACCTTGATTGTCGCGGTCTTCAAAATTAGTTCTTTTTTGAAAGGGCGGTCGTTTGTTGAAACGGTCGCCGGTGCTATTTCTATCAAAACTACCTTGATTGTCGCGGTCTTCAAAATTAGTTCTTTTTTGAAAGGGCGGTCGTTTGTTGAAACGGTCGTTTAAACCCCTTCTTTCAAAATATCCCTTACGCTCCTTAACAGTACCATTTTTTCGGAAGTCCCCTTGATCTGCGTTCGTCCCCTCATCAGTATTTTTATAAGTTCTAGATTTATAAGGATTTATAAATTGATTGTCTTTAGTTTTTTGTGTTTGGTTATGGTAACTGCTTTTTTTTTTCTTTTTAAAGAAATCTCTGTTAGACGATGGGTCGGTTGCCTTTTTTGTTCTGTATGTTGTTGACTTATATGCCATTTACCGTAAAGGTAAGTTTATTATTTTATTAAATTAAGGTGGGTTCTAAAAATTATTTTTTAAAGATGAATCATACCGCCAGAGACTATAAAAAAGATTGTGTAAACAGATTTTTTAATTGTCTAAGAACTTTGTCAATCTGTCGCCAAAGATAATAATAAATTGCCGTAAAATATAGCCCCAATCTTTGATTGGTTTTTGCCATTTTTTTTCAATGTTTTGAATAGCTAAAAAAACAGCTTTGGTAGCTGCGTCTCTATCTACAAAAAGTGCTTTAGTTTTAGTATATTTTCTGATGCCTCTATTCAAGTTTTCAATAGTGTTAGTAGTATAAATAATCTTTCTTATTTCTATTGGTAAATCAAAATAACGCGTTAAGTGTTCCCAATTTTCTTTCCATGATAAAATAGCATATTCATACTTCTTACCCCATTTTGTTTCAAATTTTTCTAATCCTAATAGAATGGTTTGTTAAATGATTGGACAGTTGTTAAATTTAGCTCCTCAGACTGGACTTGAACCAGTGACCCTCTGATTAACAGTCAGATGCTCTAACCAACTGAGCTACTGAGGAATTTATTACAAATATATAATCCGGTTTAATAAGTACATCATTCAGAATATAATAAAAAAATAAAATTCCCACAAAGGAATAATATAGTCTTACGCTAATAGCACATTTACTCTTTGCGAAGTTAACTTTTTTTTTAAAATTAGTGTATAAATTTAAGATTTAATATAAAATAGGATAAAAAATATAGCTCATTTATTAATTTGTAATATCTTTGCTCGCGTCAGTACTTTAAATTTAGTACGCTTAATATTATATTATTTTTTATAGAGGCTTAAATTAATTTATAAATTATGGACTTAAAACAAATTCACGAATTAATAAAAATTATTAGTACAAGTAATATCGGTGCTATTAGTATAGAAGACAAGGACGGCAAAGTTACTATTAAACAGAAAGATGCTCAAATAGTGACCACTATTAGTGCAACACCACAAAGTGTAGCAACTAATGTGCCCGTAGTGCCTCCTCCTGCCCCAAGCCCTATTACAACAGCCCAAGCCAATGCACCAGCTCCAAGTACTTCAAATCTCGTTACTATAAAAAGCCCTATGATTGGTACTTTTTACAGAAAAGCTGCACCTGATAAACCATCTTTAGTTGATATAGGTACAGAAATCAAACCCGGTAAAGTACTGTGTATCATTGAAGCAATGAAGTTATTTAACGAAATTGAAGCTGAAATAAGTGGCAAGATTGTTAAGATTTTGGTTCAAGATGCCCAACCTGTTGAATTTGATCAACCTTTGTTTTTAGTGGAGCCTTAGTTTTTTAACTTTACTTTGCTTATTTGAAATATTTCAAATAACCCTATATAACACTTTCATATATTACTATGTTTAAAAAAATTCTAATTGCTAATCGTGGGGAAATAGCACTACGCGTAATACGAACTTGTAAAGAAATGGGTATTAAAACCGTTGCTGTTTATAGTACGGCTGATAAGGAATCTTTGCATGTGCACTTTGCCGATGAGGCGGTTTGTATTGGTAAACCAAGCAGTGCAGAGTCCTATTTGAATATGGCCAATATTATGGCGGCAGCAGAAGTTACCAATGCTGATGCTATACACCCCGGTTACGGCTTTTTAGCCGAGAATGCCAAATTCTCTAAACTTTGTGCTGACTCGAATATTAAATTCATTGGTCCTACCCCAGAAATGATTAATGCTATGGGTGATAAGATTACTGCCAAAGATACGATGATTAAAGCAGGTGTGCCCGTTATACCAGGTAGCCAAGGTTTATTAGAGAGTTTAGCACAAGCAATTGTAAAAGCTAAAGAAATTGGTTACCCTGTAATATTAAAAGCTACTGCTGGTGGCGGTGGTAAAGGTATGCGGGAAGTATGGGCAGAGGCTGATATGGAAAGAGCTTATAATACCGCTAAAGCAGAAGCCGGAGCGTCTTTTAAAAATGACGGTGTTTATATTGAAAAGTTTGTAGAAGAACCACGACATATTGAAATACAAGTAGCCGGTGATCAATACGGTAATGTTTGTCATTTAAGCGAACGCGATTGTTCTATTCAACGAAGACACCAAAAATTAGTTGAAGAATCACCTTCACCTTTTATGACGCCAGAGCTTAGAAAAAAAATGGGCGATGCAGCCGTTAAAGCAGCAAAAACAATTAATTACGAAAGTGTTGGTACCATTGAATTTTTGGTGGATAAACATCGTAATTTTTATTTCATGGAAATGAATACCCGTATTCAAGTAGAGCATTGTGTTACCGAGGAAGTCGTGCAAATGGATCTGATCAAAGAACAAATTAAAATTGCTGCTGGCGAAAAAATTTCAGGCAATAATAATTATACGCCTACGATGCATGCTATAGAATGTAGAATTAATGCGGAAGATCCTTATAACGACTTTAGACCTTCACCCGGTAGAATAACAAACCTCAATTTACCCGGTGGTCATGGTGTACGAATAGATAGCCATGTGTATTCAGGATATACCATTCCCCCTTATTACGACTCAATGATTGGTAAACTCATTGCCGTAGGGAAAACAAGGTTGGAAGCTATCGAAACCATGCACCGAGCACTTAATGAATTTATTGTTGAAGGAATTAAAACCACCATCCCTTTTCATATCCAATTAATGAAAAATGAGGACTTTAGAAAAGGTAATTTTACAACTAAATTCTTAGAAAATTTTAAACTAAAGTAGCTCGCAGAAAATTTGTTGATAAACCATATTGTTATAGCACTGCTTGCTGTCTTTATTGGTGAATTATCTTCGTAATAGCTGATCATCACTATATTCTATCTTAATAACCGTCTTTGTTTGTGGCGTAATTTTATGTCGATTGTCAATACGATGTGGTATAACAATAAGAATATGCTTTTCACTATCTTCTAAGACCCATATATTTTCTTTATCACTTTTTTTTATTTTTTGATCAATTAAAAATCGACTTACTTTCTTTTTCTTTTGTAGTCCTAAAGGATAAAAATAATCGCCTTGTTGCCATTTTCGTAAAACTAAGGGAAATATTATGTGATCGGCTGATAAATAGAAAATATTTTTTTGGTTTATTTCATGGGTGGGCGGTATTGTTTTATCCTTCTCTATCAACAAGCTACCGCCTTGGAAGATAATCTTGCTTTCATCGTGTTGAATGATAAATTGTGTTTTTTCATGATTAGATCGTTTTGTTAATACTAACCATTGTTGATATTTATATATTTCATGCGTGGGTGAAAGAATTGATTTTCCGTTTTGGGCATCGAATAATTTAACAACTTCGTTAATTTGTCCTGTTGTAAATTGGTATGGTATAATCCATTCAAATATTATTGTTTGGCACAAGGGGGACGATTGTAGCCCTTTAATTGAGCAGAAAGTTTCTTTACCTCTTTTACAAAATATCGTACGCTCTTGTCGTTTTAAAATATGCAGATAAACTTGTTGCCATTCGTTGAATCTATTGATGTTTTGGAGTAGGTTCGTGCGCACATGGGGTATTTTATTTTCGATTAATGGAATAACCTTATTTCTTATAAAATTTCGTGTATAATCTGTTTCTTGATTTGTTTTATCTTCTACCCAATTAATTTTATTGGATATAGCATAATCAACTATATTTTTTCTATTAGCAAATAGTAAAGGACGCACAATAAACTGGTGGATGGGTTGTATGCCCCTTAGTCCTTTCACTCCGGTTCCTCTCAAGAAATTAAAAAGAACGGTTTCTATATTATCGTCAGCATGATGTGCCGTTGCAATATATTTGATACGCAAGGAACTGTCTTGTCGGAGTTTTTCAAACCATTCATAGCGTACGATGCGTGCACATTCCTGAATAGAACATTTTCGTTGGTGCAGTTCTTCTTCCATGTTAACTTTTTTTACAAACAGCGGGATATGGGTATGATCAGCGTGTTGTCTTATAAATAGTTCATCGTGATCACTTTCAGAGCGCAGTTGAAAATTAACATGTGCTAATATAATGGGCACTTGTGTTTTTATCAGCATATCTAAGAGTACCATACTATCTATTCCGCCACTAATGGCTAATAAAATTTTTGCCCTACCATTTTTATCATGCTTGGGTAATAGAGCATGCGTGTTTGTAAAGGTTATAAATTCGTTAAGCAAATTTTCCATGATTTAGGTTCTTTTAATAATATGTTGTTACGCACCGATAACCTATGTTTGAAAGTGAATAGCTGACGCTTAAAATAGGTTAGTGTTTATAAAAATAAATATCCCCATTGAAAATTTTGCTTATAATTGTTATGGCGTACTCGTAAATTGTACAATTCGGTTATTGTCTCGATCAGCAACAAAAATATTACTATTCTGATCAATAAAGATGCTCGCAAGAAATTTGAATTGATTAAGATTTGAGCCAAATCCGTTGCCACCTGCAACAACTATTCCAGTGTTATTGTTCTGTAGAAATTTAATAACTCTAGAATTACCGTTATCGGCTACAAAAATATTACCGTTATTGTCCACGAATAAACTAGTGGCATCGTATAATTGATTGAGCCCATTACCAGCACCGTTGCCACCGGCGACAATCGTTCCATTTGTCGTTTCACTGGTGTTGGAAGGAAATTTCAAAACTCTGCTCACCCCTTTGCTATCTTGGTCTAAAATAAAAATAGTGCCATCAACAGTAACGAATACACTAACAGGATCCGTTAATTGATTGAGTGCACTACCAGCACCATTACCTCCTGCAACAATGATGCCATCGGTAGCAGTAGTAGAATTTGAAGGAAATTTTAAAACACGGTTATTAGTGGGGTCTGAAACAAAAATATTACCAGCACCGTCAATGAAAACAGCATTAGGGGATATTTGATTTAAAGCACTACCAGCACCATTATCTCCTGCAACAATGATGCCATCGGTAGCAGTAGTAGAATTTGAAGGAAATTTTAAAACACGGTTATTAGTGGGGTCTGAAACAAAAATATTACCAGCACCGTCAATGAAAACAGCATTAGGGGATATTTGATTTAAAGCACTACCAGCACCATTATCTCCTGCAACAATGATGCCATCGGTAGCAGTAGTAGAATTTGAAGGAAATTTTAAAATACGACCAGAAGATTGAAGACCATTATTTGGATTGTCGGCAACAAAAATATTGCCACGAGCATCTACAAACACCGATGACGGCGTAATTTGATTGAGTGCCGTACCACTACCATTCCCACCAGCAACAATCATACCATTTTTAGGGTTGGAATAACTCGAGGTAGTGTTTTTTTGACAACCGATAAGGCTCATTAATATGGAGAGGAATATTGTTATGTGTTTATTTATTGTATGCATAATTTATGTTTTTAATCGATTAATTTATTTGTTATACTCTTTGGCAAAGGTATTTGTTTTTAATGGTTAATGTTTGATAGTTATCAATTTCACATTACAAAGGCTAAATCTTTTTTAAGGTGTTCAGAGAAGCAAGATTTAATGTTAAACAATTAAAAATGTTTCTCCAACGAAATGAGTGAGCAATTTTTTATTGGTGCTACTGGAGTGCAACCATTAAATGTTATAATTCAGTCATAGAATAGTTGTCAAAAAAAGTAGAGACGCTGCATGCAACATCTCTACTTTTTTATTAAATTTATTTGTCCGCTTTATAAATATAGATGCAATTAGTAAAACCGCTGTAATACGTGATTCAGATAAAAGAAAGAAAAACGACAAACATATTTTCCCTAATCCTCTTTTATGTTTCATGCCTACGGCATTGAGATTTATGTGTCGCTTAGGTTATCTATATTCTATGCTTACTGTATTCTAGGGGGCTTCAAGACAAGTGTTTTCTGCACTTAGATACTACTTCTTTTAGCACCTCAACAAACAATTTAGCCAAGCTCTTTATTTTAAAGGCTTTTAACCTTATTCAATATATACGACTTGCGAAATTAGGGTAAATTTTAGTTTCTCATAGATATTAGCAACCAGGACATCGTTCAGCACCAGCTTTGTAACCGCAGTGGGCAGTTGCAGAAGATTTAAATGTTTGCTTACACCAAGTATCAGCATCATTTACACAAGCAACATTAGGACCTTCACCAGCCCTGTAAAAACAGGTACAATAATTTCCCGAATCATCAGTGCTTGCACAGTAAACAACAAGCAACCAACAATAGTCACAACTCAATTTCCCCTTTTGCCCTCTAATAAGTTTTAGCTCTTGTCTGCTAACCAATCCTCCAAAATTCAATAGTGCTTGTTTCATGGATTTTCTTAATTTTGTTGTTTCCAAAAGGTACTTTACTATATATTAGACAAAAAAGAGTGGAAAATGTAAAAAAAATAGGCAAATCATTTGTTGAGGGGCTAAGAGAAGTAGGATTTAATGTTGTTAGAGCGTGAAAAAGGGCTCTATAGTCAAATAGATGGATTGTTTTTTTATTTATGATTGGGGGGTACAACCGTTAAACACTATAGTTCAGTCACAGGGTAGTTGTCAAAAAAAGTAGAGACGAGACATGCATCGTCTCTACTTTTTTCTTATTAAATTTATTTGTCCTCCAGATAAATCTGAAGGCAATTGGCAAAATCTGTGTAATATCCGTGATTCAGACAAAAGAAATTGAAAATTGAAAGTTGAAAATGGCGAATTGGTTGACCATTACCCATTAATAAAACCTCTTAGCACCTTAAAAAAATGATTTAGCCACAAAAACAGTAAAAGTTAACTTTTGGGGTTCTCAAGATTATGCAAAAGAGGGTATGGCATTTAAAACTGTCCTATTGCATAAAATCAATCTTGATTAATCATTTTTAGAACCAACCTTATAAAGTATGAAACATAAAAATGCAAAGGCAAACAAGCCCCAAATATTAAAATAGAAAGTACTGATATAATGAAGAATAAATGGTGTTATATTAATAGCCGATAAAATATGTTCCCCCACATCAGTTATGGATAAAATAGCTACGAACAGCCCGGTGAGTGCACCGCCGGCAATTAAACCGGTACTAAAGAGGCTCCCACCTGAAAAATCGTCATCAATTGATTTGTGTATTTCTAACTCATTATCAGCCGTCAGCGTATTGTTGTCCCGGTTTATTCTTTTTTGTTTACGCATACGGCTTGCTTTTTTCAAATCAACCATATTTTTAACCATCCCACCTAAGAAGATAGGCATGGTTGTTGACAATGGTAGATATACCCCAATAGCAAAAATTAAAGAATGTACGCCACAGAGTTCTACGACCCATGAAATAATAGCTCCAGTAGCTACAAAATGCCAATCTAAATTAAAACTCAGTATTCCTTTTATGAGGGTTGCCATTAAAGTAGCTTGCGGGGCAGGGTATAATTCTGATCCAATAGCGTGATGAATGCCGTGTGCAAGCATATCCCGCGTAGGTTTATCTAAGGTGGTAACAATCCAACCGATTACACATGCCGAGGTAATGGCACCTATTAATAAGCTAATTTGCTGATAAATAGGTGTAGCACCAACAATATAGCCTGTTTTTAAATCTTGTGAAGTCGCACCGGCGTTAGCAGCCGAAATACAAATCATGCTCGCAATGATAAGTACCAAGGGTTCATATACTTGTCCATGCCATCCTAAAGAAATAAATAATAGAGCCGTGCCCATGATGGTGGCAATAGTCATGCCACTGATAGGGCTATTAGAAGAGCCAACAATACCAACAATTCTAGAGGATACCATTACAAAAAATGCACCAAAAATTATTACCAGAATAGCAACAATAATTTTGTGAAATATGCCTACTTCATTTAACGCGGGTAACAATAATACAATTATGACGAGCACAATAATACCCAGTCCAACAAAAAATAAAGGAATATCCTTTTCTGTTCTTGTTATAGTATGGTGATGTTGTATGTCTGTTTTTACCTTTTTGATGCTTGAACGAAAAGCTTGTATCATCGTGGGTATTGTTCTAATCAGTGCGGAACAACCGCCGAACGCCACTGCTCCAGCACCTATTTGTTTTACATAAGCAAAGTATATTGCATCATTATAAGAGCTAAAACTTTGGGTAAGATTGTTCCAGTTACCGGGTCCGCCATCTGTTGATAAATTTACTAAGTAGCCTAATTTCACTAAGGCCGCTGCGATGATATGGGGGGGGATTACAGCTGTTAACAGGGGTACAATAAAAAAGGATGTTAAAATGCCACCGGCAACTAAAACCGCAGAAGAACGATATCCGATAATATATCCAACTCCTAAATATTCAGGCACCAGCTCACCACTTATTTGTAATCCTGGAAAAATTTTAAAATTTCTACCCCATGAAAAGATTGGAGAACTTGGAATCGCATTAAAGAATTTTTCTAATATACTAAAAATGCTTGCTACCCCAATACCCCAAAATGCTTTATTAGCAGTTTGTCCGCCTTTTTCACCAGCTATTAAAATTGATGCACAGGCAGTACCTTCAGGATAAGGTAGTTTTTTATGTTCTTGCACAATGAGCACATTTCTTAAAGGAACCATCATCAAAGTACCTAAAATACCACCAAAAAGGGCTAAAATAAATATGGTTGTATAGTTAAATAAGCTAGCATAGTGCGGTGCTGTTAAAAATAGAAATCCGGGCAATGTAAAAACTACCGCAGTAGCAATACTTTCACCAGCACTGCCCGTAGTTTGAATTATATTGTTTTCTAAAATACTTGTCCTAAAATATTTTTTGCCAATTGTAATTGCTAAAACAGCAATAGGGATAGAGGCGGAAACGCTCATGCCCGCTTTTAATGATAAATAAGCATTGGCTGCACCATAAATAATACCAAAAATAGCTCCTAAAAAAATGGCTCTGAAAGTAAACTCTTTTATTTGTGTATTGGTTGCTGCAATGTACGGTTGAAAGGTAGCTTTACTTTCATTTTTGTTCATAAACGATTATTGTGATCCTAAAGGTATAAATTATAAAATGAATAGAAAAATTTTGTAAAATACGGGCTAAATCATATTTTGAGGTGCTAAGAGGTTTTATTAATGAATAATGGTTAGAA
>JASGCP010000088.1 GCA_030053995.1 Phycisphaerales bacterium | reverse complement strand
TAAGGTCATTTTTCTTTCTTTTGTCTTGATACAAAATGCTCTATGACGAAAAAGGGGCAGTGAAATATTTTGGCTAAAGCCTTCTTATTAAATTTATTTGTCCTCCAGATAAATCTAGAGAGAATTGATGGTAAAAAGAAATTGAAAATGGCGAATTGACTGTCGCATCCTTGCAATTTAAGGGGGATTGGACTAACGATTAATTCAAACAAGTACATTAATCCGTGCAATCCGTAATTCAGACAAAAGAAAGAAAAATAAAAATTATCGTTTTAAAAGGTGCGATTAGTTGATCATTAATAACCATTAACCATTAATTAAGTCCACCCTTTTCGTCATAGAGCCAATATTTTTCTCACTTCTTAAATGAGTATTAAAAGCTGATTTCAAATTTGAAGTACCACACTTTATAAAGATAAAATTAATTTTGGGCTTGTAAGTATTGTATGTACCGTTCCATTCCTTGTTTTTGCAAGCTATCAAAGTTATAGTAAATATTTTTAGTATAATAAGTACGCATATCATAATCTTCTAAATAATGTGCTTGAGCGATAGCGTCAATATGCTGTAGCCCTGCACTAAAAACTTTATTAAGTTCCTCAGTCAAATCGTGTGAAATAGGTAATGCAGTAACCCATACGGCCCAAGTAAATGGCAGCCCGGTTAATTGATACCAGCTCAATCCCAAGTCAACACAAAAAGGCATCTGTAGTCTTTTTTTCAATGCACGGTCGCCAATCACGAGTATCCCTGCCTGTTGTTCTAATTGATGTATGTCTTTATCATAATTGATATTTTCAAATACCACTTCTTTTTTCCACAGCTCGTGAAACAATATTTTAATCAATTGATTCGATGTTTCGCTTTGGTAGTCTAAATAAACTTTGGTAATGTTTTCCAAAGACACTTTACTAAACAAACAAACGCTTGCGACTGCTTCCCTCGAACCAATACAATAATCAGAAATAATCCTATAATTATTGGATAAGTGTCTTATATAACCTACAGGCATTAAGGCAATATCTAATTGTTGCTGTTTAAACAAATGTGCTATATCTGAAGGGTAAGATTCAACCAGTTGCACAAGACCATTCATTTGATTTAATGATTTAATCCCATACATCAAGGGGGCTACATTTCTATAAGTATAAGTGCCGAGTATGATTTTTTTTTGCATAAGCGATTTGAATGTTTTCAGCTACAA
Organism: Phycisphaerales bacterium; assembly: GCA_030053995.1. Classification (GTDB taxonomy): domain Bacteria; phylum Bacteroidota; class Bacteroidia; order Chitinophagales; family Chitinophagaceae; genus JASGCP01. The sequence goes on along the minus strand of JASGCP010000088.1, from coordinate 8,279 downwards.
TTGATTACAAAACTGCAATAAGGGGATGTAACAGAATAAAAAAGTATTAAAATAAAGTTGATAATAACATCATAATATTAGAAACACGAATATTAAATCGTTCTCCAAAATATTGATCTATTAGATTACCCTTAAACATATACACACTTTCGCGAATATACTCTTGATCACGAATCATCATATCAAATCCGCCGGCATCACCGGTTTGTATTAACAATGGGGTTAAAGCATTACTAATAGCTTGGCTAGCCGTTCGTGCATAGCCACTGGTAATATTAGGTACACAATAGTGAATGACATCATGTTTTACGAAAGTTGGATTTTGATGGGTTGTCATTTCACTAGTTTCAAAGCATCCGCCTCTATCAATTGCCACATCAATGATAACACTACCCCGACGCATATTAGCAACCATTTCTTCAGATACCACCACGGGTGCTCTACCATAATGACTACTTAAAGCACCGATAGCTACTTCACAAGACTTTAGTTGTTTCGCTAACAATCGTGGTTCAATAACACTCGTCCAGATACGCCTACCGACACTTTGTTCCAAGCGTTGTAAGCGGTGTACATCATCATCAAATACTTTGACACTGGCTCCTAAGGCTAAAGCACTACGCAAAGCAAACTCGCCCACAATGCCGGCACCGATAATAATAATTTTTGTGGGGGCTATACCTGAAACACCGCCCAATAGTACACCTTTACCATGATGAGAGCTCAAATGTTCCGCTGCAATTAAAATAGACGCACTACCGGCTATTTGACTTAAAGACCGTAATACAGAATAATTACCGTGATTATCCTTTAGCGACTCGATGCGCAAACCTGTAATTTGTTTTTGCATGAGTTTTTTAAGAATACTCTGGCTCAACAATGAAAAGTGAATAGGATGAATAATTGTTTGATTCTGTTGTAATAAGTTTAAGTCATCCTCTACTATCGGTGCACTTTTAATAATAATGGGACATTTATAAACCGTTTCTTTGTCATCAGCAATAACAGCCCCCGCTTCTACATAATCATAATCTTTAAAATGTGCAGCTAAGCCGGCATTCCGCTCAACTGTAACCCGATGACCTTTATGCACTAAAACCGATATAGCATCAGGGGTTAATGCGACTCTATTTTCTTGAAAAACAGTTTCTTTAGGTAACCCAATACTCAAAGATTGAACACCCGTTTTCAGTCGAATCACTTCTTCTAATGGAAATATATCAAAAGAAGAAAAAAACTGTTTTTGTTGCATAAGAGCCTATATTTTAAATTAAAGTTACACACTTTATAACTATTTTTTCGTTTTTGCATCTTAACATTCTTAGTCTTCTTAATATAACACTTTAAACTGAAGCAGTGATATTAAGCTACCCATAATATCACCGTAAGTTGTGTAAGTTTTTAAAATGGCAACAATTAAGTTCAATTTAATTTATTACCTTCGTTAAAAATTGATAATCATATTACAATAACGACCGGTACAAGATGATGTAAAACATAAACTATACTATTAAAAAATGAATATTATCGTTACAGGTGCGTCGAAAGGATTAGGTAGAGCCATTGTTCAGTCTTTTGCAGAAAAGGGCAATCACCAGTTTTATCTAACGGCCCGCAATCAACAAACCTTAGCCGATGCTGTTGATCATTTGAAGAATAAATATATCCATAGTACCTTTTATTCTTCGGCACATGATCTTAGTACGCAAGCAGGGGCAAGTAGTTTTGCAAGCTGGTGTTCCAAACAAACAACACCGGATATACTTATTAATAATGTAGGAACCTATTGGGAAGGGCATTTTGAAAAAGAAACCTCTGAGCAACTAACAAGAATGATGAACAATAATTTCTATAGTGCTTATTATGTTACCCAAGGTATTGTTCCTAATATGATTGCTCATCAATCGGGGAGAATTTTTAATATCTTATCTATTGCCTGTAAAAATCCTTTCCCTAACGCTTCAAGTTATATCATTAGTAAATTTGCATTCATGGGTTTATCACAAGTATTAAGACAAGAGTTAGCAACTCATCACATCAGTGTAACCGATATATTCCCCGGTCAATTTGATAGTGCTTCATGGGACGGGATCGAAAAACAAGATACACAGCTCATGAGTCCCATAGATATTGCCGAACAAATTGTATTAATAGCTACTCGTTCGCAACACATTAAAACAGACGAAGTAGTTCTTAGTTATTTTTAACATTTTCTTACCGACCTTTGCTCTATTGCGTTGATGGATTTAATTAGTTTATTAATTTTTTACAATTTGATTTTATAATTCATTTTCTAAAAAAAATATATGTATCGCTATCTTATTTATTTTTGTTCAGTATTATTCCTCTACATTTCTTGTCAAAAAAACACAGCAAATGCTGAGGCACCGCTTACCGTAACTGCTGAAATAATAACCCCTGTTATTAGTATATCAAAACCTGACACTGGTCAATTTATGATTACCGTAACAAAAAATTACCCAACATTTGCCACTTATACTTATACGGTCCCACTGGGTGATACTTTATTTGACTATGATCAGCTTACGACGTTCTATCCCAATCAAAAAATTACACTTTCTACGGGTGTTGCTGAAAATGTAACGACATTTTCTTTAGGATTAATCACAAAGGCTGTTACACCCAGTAATCGTGTTGTAAAGGTAACCGTAGTAGATGCCCTGAGTAATAATACGGCGAGCACATCAGTAGAATTTACAATTACGCCATAAAAAAATATATCGTGGCTTTATTTAGTATATCAATGTGGTAAGGGTGCAGTGTTATTAAAAATTTTCTTTGTGCGTAAAAATACATCCAGAAATGTTTATGTTATTGGTGGAGGAATTGCAGGCTTAAGTAGTGCCTGTTTCCTATCAAAAGCAGGTTTTCAGGTTACCTTGATAGAAAAAAATAGTCAACTTGGTGGACGGGCTACTACACTTACACAAAATGGATTTGTATTTGATAAAGGTCCTAGCTGGTACTGGATGCCTGACATTATAGAAAAATTTTTCAACCATTTTGATAAAACAACTAATGATTTTTACAATTTAAAAAGATTAGCACCATCCTATCAATTAATTTTTGAAGATAAGATTACCATTGCACCATCAGCAAATTTAGACGAACTGAAACAACAGTTTGAAGAATTAGAAGCGGGCAGTAGCAAAAAACTAGAACAATTTTTAGCACAAGCGAAAATGAAATATGACCTTGGCATGAATGATTTTGTTTATAAACCAGGGCTATCAATAAAAGAGTATGGCCACTTCGATCTTTTGAGAAAAGCATCTCGTCTAAACATCATTGGATCGCACGCCAAACATATACGACAATTCTTTAGTCATCCGGTGATATTAAAAATGTTAGAGTTTCCTATTTTATTTTTAGGGGGGTCATCCGATAGCATACCTGCTTTATATAGCATGATGAACTATGCTGATATGGTTCTGGGTACTTGGTATCCCATGGGTGGTATGCATCAATTAATTAAAGCACAAGAGCAAATAGCCCGTTCACTGGGCGTTAATATTCATACCAACGAATCGGTTACACATATTACCGTTTCTAATAAAAAAGCGACGCATATCCATACCAATCGTGCCATCTATCCGTTAGATATATTAGTTGGAAGTGCCGATTATCATCACATAGAGCAAGAATTATTAGGTTCAGAGCATAGAAAATACGACACCCGTTATTGGTCTAAAAGGAAAATGGCACCATCAGCTTTAATTTTTTATATTGGCATCAATACGACTTTAGCGAATCTTTTACACCACAATTTATTTTTTGACGCAGATTTCTTAAAACATAATCAATCTATTTATCAATCTAAACAATGGCCAGAAGACCCCTTATTTTACCTTTGCTGTCCTTCCAAAACAGATGATAGCATTGCACCGCCAAACTGCGAAAACTTGTTTATACTCATTCCGGTTGCTTGTGATCTACAAGACAAACAAGACATGGAAGAATATTATTTTAAAAAAATCGTTCAAAGAATACAGCAGCATACGGGCACCGATATATCGAAACACCTCGTTTACAAAGCTATTTATGGACCGAACGATTTCATCAAAGACTATAATTCTTTTCAAGGAAATGCTTACGGATTAGCAAATACGCTCAAACAAACTGCATTTGGTAAACCCAGCATTGTAAATAAAAAAGTACAAAATATGTTTTATGCAGGGCAATTAACGGTACCTGGTCCTGGTATCCCACCAACAATTATTTCGGGAGAAATTATTGCCAATCATATTACAAAAATCTATACTTAATCCTCATTATATGGAAAAATTATACGAAGGACTATCCCATTATATCAGTAAAAAAATATCATTAACTTATAGTACCTCTTTTGGTATAAGCATACAATGTCTCAGTAAAAAGTTTCATCAACCCTTATATGCCCTCTATGCTTTTGTTCGTCTTGCTGATGAATTAGTTGACACCTACCATCATCATAGTAATGCACGGGAAGAGATAACAACCTTTAAAGAGCTAACCTACTTAGCCATTAAGAACAAATTTAGTTGCCATCCGGTTTTATTTTCTTTTCAAGAAACAGTACATCAATATCAAATTCCTCAGGAATATATTGAAGCATTTTTTACAAGCATGGAAATGGACATAGAGAAAAAAGCATATACAAGAGTACAATATGATCAATATATTTACGGCTCGGCTGAAGTAGTAGGGCTGATGAGTATGAAAATCTATACTGAAAATAATCAACCGTTGTTTAACGAACTTAAGCCGGCAGCACAAGCATTAGGACGGGCATTACAAAAAGTTAATTTTTTAAGAGATATAAAAAGTGATTACTATGAATTAGGACGAGTTTATTTTCCCAATCTCAATATTCATGAATTTATAAATACCGATAAAAAAAATATTGAAGCAGAAATTCAAATTGATTTTAACGATGCCTTAAAAGGCATCCATCAATTACCAAAATCAAGTCGCACCGGAGTATTGCTCGCTTACTTATACTATGTTGCCTTATTTAAAAAAATTATGCGTGCTAGCCCTCATGATATTCTTACAAAAAGATTACGAATTTCTTTTGCAAGAAAAATGATGCTTTTAGTAAAAGCATGGGTATCCGTGTTAGTAAATTGATGGTTCTATAACGAAAAGAGAGGGCTTAAATTAATGGTTAACTAATTGACCTTTAAAAAGTGTATTTCAATTTTCTAAGATACTGTTCTAAAATTATAGGTAGAACAAGAGCAATAGGACAGTTAGCAACTAATGTATAGGTTTAAACAAGCGATCCCACCGAATGCCGTTTTTCCAGCTAAACCATATTAAAGATGCTTTGCCCACTATATCAAATTCAGGAACAAATCCCCAAAATCTACTATCCTGGCTTTGGTGTCTATTATCTCCCATCATCCAGTAATAATTATATTTAAAAGTGTATTGATTGCTTACAACACCATTAATCACAAAATTATCACCATCTTCTTGTAGGGTATTCTGTTCGTAGGTTATAATGGCTCTCTTGTAAAGAGCTATGTTTTCCTTTGTCAGTTTTACCGTTACGCCTTTTTTAGGAACAATAACAGGACCGTAATTATCCAAGCCCCAATTAAAATGAGCCATATCAAAAGGGAACAATCTATTTTCTAAACCTACTTCAATGTAGTTGGTAATTTTGGTAACATTCGGCTGATTTTTAATGAATTGTGCTTTTTCAGGTGTAAGGTTCATCACATAGCTATTCTTATCTAATTGTCTAAAATTATATTTCTCATCAAAATAAACGCCTTCATCATTACTTATTAAATGGTAGCCTAAATTGGATTCTAATAAATCAGTTGTAAAAGGCGTTCCATTTGTTTCAACTAAATACTCCGTCTGTGAAGTGGGGGGCAGAAAAGCGGGCTGGTTGTTAATGTACAAAATACCTTCATGAATATAGAGCGTATCATTGGGCATACCAACACACCTTTTAATATAATTATCTGTTTTATCGTAGGGATGCACCAAAATTTCATGATCCTGTAATAATGCTGTTCGGTTATCTTTGTAGTCCATTCGTAAAACATCATAATAAGGATTGAAACTTAAATAATTGGGTTCATTGATAATGGTATCACCTTCAGGAAAATTAAATATCACAACATCATTTCTTTTTATGCTTGTAAATCCTGGTATTCTTTTATAAGGTAGTGTAATCCATGTAAGATAAGACGGCTCAAATGAGTTAAAAGGCATGGTGTTATGAACAAAAGGGAAACTTAAAGGGGTTGATGGAATACGCGGTCCGTATGCAAGTTTGTCAACAAATAAAAAGTCGTTAACTAATAATGTTTTTTCCATACTTTCAGAAGGAATAACATAGGCTTCAAAGAAGAATGTACGAATGATCGATGCGGCAATAACGGCAAAAACAATTGAATCGATCCATTCACGAGAAACAGGTTTTTTATAACTATTAAACATAGCACGCCCCCCCCACCTTGTATGCTGCGACAAACCTAAACAAGGTAAATATATAAATGGAACAAGGGCAATAGCGGTATGATGAAGAAGATTATATTTGCCAAAATGCATAGAAAATATAATGGCTATCCAAATTTTAACAAATGCACCAATGATTGGTACTAACTGTAGCCAAAACCAAATTTTTTTAATGCTACATATTTCACAAACAAGCCAAATATTGTAAATGGGAATCCATGCTCTTTTTTTGCTTGTACCGGCTTTTTCCAACATGATACTTATACCGACATAATATCCAATAGCATAAATGAATAAAGCAAACCAGCCCATACAATACAATTATTTATTAATAGTAATAAAACTACCTGTTAATGCAGCTAGTCCACCCAATATACCTCCAATTAAACCGGTTACTATTATGAGCATGATAGAAGACCCATTCATATAAAACAGAGATGCTATTTTTTGCGACAAAATATGATTATTCCTAACATCCATAACAAGAGCGATGCAAAACCACAATATAAAGATGCTCATAAATCCCGATAAAAAAGATAGGAAATGGCCTTGCTTAAAAAAACAATGAATAATAAATACAGCAACAGCAAAAGACCACCAAGGAAATATATTGGTTGATAATCCCAGTAATAGACTAATAAAAACAGATAGGATACTTGTTTTAATAAACGAGGGCATGGGGTTTTTATTTATTTTTTTAAGCCAATCATTATCTGGAATTATAATGATTACAATTTTTGTATTTATAAACCTGCAAAGGTATGATTTTATTTTTAATTGTCCTTCACTACAAAAAAATAAATGATAGGGCATTATTTTTGGGGTTCTATGATGAAAAGGGTAGGTAAAATGTTAGAAGTTCGTTGGGCTTTTATACTTGTCCGTGAAAGTGTGTAAAATGGCTTTTTAAAAGATTATAACCTAACGAATAGGTAATAAGCATAGAATTATCAAAATATGAATCATTGACCGATTGTATAAAATTCTTTATAATAAGTAGGAACGGCTGTTTCTAAATTTAAAAAATCAGCCTGATTTAATTTTCTATAAACTAAGTGTAAAGCCGGGGGCCAATTATAGCGTGTATCAAATCGAATAAAGTTATCGTGCTGTAACAATTGCATACATTTTAAGCTACCCGATCCCATGCTTATAATACGATATTTACTAAGCCATAGCGTAAAAAAATCTTTTGTCAATACGAGCGGTTGGGGGGGCACAAGTTGTTCCATATCGGTAGTATAAAGTGCGGTAAAAACTTCCATGCGTCTGGCATCAATCATGGGACAATAAATAAAAGGCAAATCAGCGGTCGTACTATTAAGTTGCTCGGCAGTCAATTTCTGTATGTTTGCGGCCATCACATCTAAGGTATTTAGGCCTATTAAGGGAATTGATAAAGCGAAACAAATTCCTTTGGCGATAGCCATTCCAACCCGTAAACCCGTATAACTACCAGGTCCTTGCACTACCGCAACTGCAACAATATCGTGCCAAGCAATTTTATGATACGCGAACATATCACTGATAGCCCCATGTATAGAATAAGCGTGTTGCAAGCCTTCGGGGCTTACGCTAGAATCTATAATTTGATTTTCTTTTGCTATACCTACACAAACCTCCTTACAAGCAGTATCAATCAATAATAAATAGCTCATTGCAATAAATAATTATATCTGCAAAGCTATTATTTTTTTGGCTCTATGACGAAAAGGGTGGGTAAAATGTTAGAAGTTTGATAACTTTAACCCAAGTTACTAAAAAAACAATTAAAAAAACCTGTTTTGAGGTGTTTTTAGGGG
>JASGCP010000087.1 GCA_030053995.1 Phycisphaerales bacterium | reverse complement strand
GGCTCTCTTCGTTATCGAAAATGAATGGCATCGGATATATAGAAAGCGAGTGGTATCGATTAGGTATTACTTGTTTCCACCTTTACGATTGTTGCATCGCCACCACTCGCTTTCTTTAATATATTCACCACTGCTCATTTTCGATAGCCACTGCGTTCGCCTTGTTTTGCAACGCCCTTCATCTGAGGGCGTTTTGCCTATATCCTCAACGGTAATCAAATATAAAATGTAACTAACTTACCCACTCATTTCGTCATAGAACCTCTTTTTTATTATATGTTTATTCTAAATAAATCAGTGCTATTAATCTTTTTTTGAAATTTATTTTTTGCTATCAATTGCCCCCCGATTTATCTGGAGGACAAATAAATTTAATAAAAAAAGTGTAGAGACGAGGCATACCTCGTCTCTACACTTTTTTGACAACTATTCTGATTCTGAATTATAGCATTTAATGGTCGCACCAAAATAGCACAAATAAAAAATTGCCCACTCATTTTATTAGAGCACCATTTTTCATTGTTTAGCATTAAATCTTATTTCTCTTAGAACCTCAAAAAATAATTTAAGCTCATACTCATAGAGCCTTATTTTTTTGATAAAAAATAATCGTTTTTAACCTTTTGCACTAATTAAATCCATAAAACCCTAAGATTTTCTAGATCATCATTATTGGCTACCCGCCCTTTTTCTTGTACCCCAAATTTATTGCGAGTACCAACACCACCCCTTGTATTACTTAGCTGACTCTTTCTAAAAGAAGAATTTAAAATTGTATTTTTCATGATTTAAAGTTTTAAAATGATTTACAATGATGAACTAACTATTTTATTTTAGACAAAATTCATCAAAGAATGTAACATAAAAAAATGTTAAATAAAAGCTAAAATAAAAACAGCTAAATCATTTTTTGAGGAATTAAAAGAACTATGTTTTAAAGCTAAAGAACGAAAAATGGCTCTATGACAAAATGCATGAGTTTAATTAATAGTTTAGTTTCACAAGGTTATACCCAACATTTGCCCACCTCTATTTCGTTTCGGCTACGCCTTCACTAAATACAAAGGAATCAACATTGTGAAATATGACAATTAAAAAACATACCTTATATACAATATGCACACTTTGACTTCAAAATTGAATTCAATAAACCACTATGCGTACAAAACAAAAAACGGTAACGATAGCTTTTATTGGTTGTGGTTTCTCTGCAACAGCTATTTTATATAATTTTGAAAAACAACTACCCAAAAAAATATATGGACAAGTACATATTCTTTTATTTGAAAAAAGAAAATCGTTTGGCGATGGAATAGCCTATCAAACAGAATTAAAAAAAATGCACTTAAACTCTCCCATTAATCATAGCTCAGTTAATACTGATGATAATAAACATTTTGAAAATTGGTTAATAAAAAAGCATCAGAAACAACCAAAATATATCGAACGAAGTGTCTTCGGCACCTATTTGATAGCTAACTTTCAAAAAAGTACACAACGCTTAACGAAAAAAGGGGTTATCATAGAAAAAATTACGGGAACAGTAGAGCATATTCAAAAATATAAAAATCAATATTTAATTCAAATAACAGACTATAAAAAAATATGGCATACAGACTATCTCCTACTGACAACAGGGGTCAACATACACAAAAACATATATCAACTAAGTAGCGACAGATATATTAATGATATATATTATACACCAAATTTGTTGAAGGCAATAAAAAAAGATGACAAAGTGTTGATTTTAGGGTCTGGCGATTCTGCACTTGACCTAATCAATTATTTTTATATCAACAAGCATCAAGGAAAACTATATATCTACTCACGGAGCAATACAATCGCCCATTCTTCACAGATTCATCTATATAAACCCTATATAGAATTAACGAAAAATTTTTTAAAACCCTTAGTAGATAAAAAAAAGATTGCACTAACAATAATTGTACAATTTTGCAAAGAAAAAATGCTTCAATTAGTAAACAACAATCCTAAATTATCCTTGCAATTAGATGGTTTACCAATAGAACAAAAAGCAATTGAAAAAGAAATAAGATCAAAAGGTATTGTTGATCTCATTTTTTTAGCAATTGCTATGAATAAAGATGATTTAGAATATTTATGGAGTCGTTTATCCACCAGAGACAAAAGGAAATTTTATAAATTGTATTATTTACAACTTAGAAAAATAGTCATTCACACACCACGATATTCTTTAAAAAATATGTTATCGTTATTAAAAACATCGCAATTAATCTCATTAAACAATAAACCAATCAGTATTAAAGAAACACCAACAGGCTCTTTTACTATTAAGTACCCTAACCAAGAAACAACAATAGACTGGGTTATTAATGCAACTGGACCCGCACCTGACATTAGGATATTACCTCTTTATCAAGTACTTTTAAAACAAAAACTAATTGCACAAAATCCTATTAAAGGGATAGCGGTTGACCCCGATACATTTCAATGCTTAACAATTAATCAAAAAATACAAAAAAAAATTTTTGCTTTATCTCCTTGTATTTTTGGATCCGTATTTCTACCATACGGCATAAAGTATTTAGCTAATGCCGGTAAAAAACTTGCAACACATCTTATAAAAGAAATAGCAAGAAATGGCGATTAGGACAAATACACCTATTCCTTTTAAAATTCTGATTATCCCACAAAATGTAATAGACAAAAACAATACCCTATCAAAAAAAATGGCACCCATTAGGATAATTTTACAAAACATCTTTTATCTTGCAGTCTCAATCATTCATCATGAAAAGAAAATCGTTTTTACAATCGCTAACCGCTGTCATAACCATGCTCCCTTGGGTGCGTGGGTTAGCACAAACACAATCGACGACCCTCCCGGTGCCTAAAGTTAACAACAATGATATAACTGTTATTCAAGGTTTAAAAGCTAATTTCTATACCCCTTCGCTATACGACTACGACAATAGTTACCCTTTCGCTTTTATTGCATTACTACAACAATATAAAATTACACAAGATGGATATGATGATTTTTTAAAAGAAATACAATGTCCTATTATAACACCATTTTCACCCCAGTACGATTTAGCAAGATTGTCTGACAAATTCATAAGCAAGCCTTTATTAGTAGTATATTGTTTTAGTACGACCGATGTTATAAAATCAGTACAATTTGCTCGAAAATATAATATCCCAATTAGTGTACGAGCGGGCGGACATAACACAGCCGGCTATTCTTCTTTAGACAATAGAATGTTAATTGATGTAGCAAATATCAAAGGTGTTATGGTTGATCCAATAGAAAAAATAGCTACCGTCGGAGCCGGTGTTCGCCTGGGCGAATATAACTATGCTACCAGCATTCATGGTCTATTTAGTCCCATAGGTAGTTGTAACTTTGTGGGTATAACAGGATTTACCTTAGGTGGCGGTATATCTTGTTTAGGTCTTTTATACGGTTTGGGCTGTGATGCTTTGCAAGAAGTTGGATTAGTTACTGCTCATGGTGATTTTGTAATAGCCAATAAAGAAAACAACAGCGACTTGTTTTGGGCACATCAAGGTGGCGGAGGCGGGAGCTTTGGTATTATTACCTATTTAAAAATAAAATTAGTAGCACTGGCAGACGAGTGTTTCCCTTTTGTATGGGAGTATTCGATTGATGATGCAGCCGATGTTTTATTTGCCGTACAAGAGCAAATGTTAAAACCAGATTATGATAATGCCTTATATATACATCCTACATTGAAGAATAAAGCCAATCCTAATAACCCAGAAAAACCGACCCCAGTACTCATCCTTAATGGTATTTATATTGGCAATAACAGCTCTGCCGTAAAAAAAGCATTAGGACCAATATTAGCGATCGGAACGCCAAAATACCCAAGTGAAACAATACTCCAACAAAAAGAATGGGAGGATATGAGCAACATGAGTAAAACTTACAGTATTCATGAAGGACTCGGCTATTTAGTAAATATTACTTTTTCAGATCATCCAAAGCACCCAATTAAAGAACTAAAAGAATTAAAAAGGTCATCATTTGTAAAAAAGCCCTTATCAAAAAGTGATTTTAAAGCACTCACTACCTATTTTAAAAATCTTGCATTGAAAAATCCTAGCTTTGAACCAGTTACTGTATTTGAAAGTTTTAGCGGTGCCATTCATAAAGTACCCAGAACTGCTACAGCGTTTGTTCATCGTGACGCTATTTTTGATGTCTTCACAGATATTTTTTGGGATGGCAAAGACCCTCATGCTCCTGAAATTGAAAAAGAAGCACTGGAGTGGTTGGACGGTCTATACGAATCAAATAGCACAAAGCATCTCTGGTCTAATGAATCTTATCAAAACTATCAATATCCCGGCTATACTGATTGGGAAACTCGATATTTTGCTGAAAACTACCCCAGATTACAAGAAATAAAAAGAAAATGGGATCCTGATAATATATTTAATGCCCCACAAAGTATCAAACCATAATAGTTTATCTATTGGTTTAACTTTTGTTGTTCGGTATTAGTTAAATATAATGGAGAGATAAACTTAGTAAGATGCAACTAAATTTTGGCTCTATGACGAAATGAGTGGGTAAGGTAGTTACATTTTATATTTGATTACCCTTGAGGACATATGCAAAACGCCCTCAAAGGAATGGCGTTGCAAAAAAACATGAACGAAGTGGCTATCGAAAATGGGCAACAGCGAATATATCAAAGAAAGCGAGTAGTGGCGATGCAACAATCGTAAAGGTGAAACCAAGTAATACCTAATCGCTACCACTCGCTTTCCATATATCCGATGCCATTCATTTTCGATAACGAAGTGAGCCGTAGTTTTGTAGCCCTTACTCTGCAGGCTTTATTTTTTCTTTGTTTCTTTCTTTTGTATCAAGACAAAAGAAAGAAAAATGACCTTATAAAATATCAAATTGTAGTTTTAAAAACCAATTCATTTCTACCATTTTTACCCACTAAATTGGTCATAGAACCAAAAATAAACCCACCCATAGAACCTTTATATAAAAATAAAATAATTTTGCATCTAAAAAAATAAAATACCTTCGTTAAATAAACGAGCCGAGTTTTGGTAATCTCATCATAATATAATAAAACATTATTTTATATGCTTTACAGAAAAATGGGTAACACCGGACTAACACTAAGTGTTTTAGGGTTAGGTAGCTATCTTACTTTTGGCAAACAAGTTGACGATAAAACGGCTACAACTATGATGCACTATGCTTTTGACCAAGGAATTAATTTCTTTGATAACGCCGAATTCTATGAGCTTGGTAAAAGTGAACTGGTGATGGGGACCATCTTAAAAAAAGCCGGATGGGATAGGAGTGAATTTGTACTAGCTAGTAAGGTATATCATGGCTTTAGGGCTACCAACAAACCCAATCAAACAGGACTCAATAGAAAACATTTAATTGAGGGTTGCCACGCTTGCTTACAAAGACTACAAGTTGATTATCTTGATATTCTTTTTTGCCACGCACCCGATCCTACAACACCCATTGAGGAAGTAGTTTGGACAATGAATATGCTCATACAAAGAGGTAAAATTTTATATTGGGGGACAAGTAAATGGAGTGCAGCCGAAATTATGGAAGCCCATAGGGTTGCGAACCAAGAACGATTAATACCCCCCGTTGTAGAGCAATCAAGATATAGCTTGTTAGAAAGAGCTAAAATTGAAAAAGAATACTTTGATATTTATAGAACCGTGGGCATGGGTATTACATCCTTTGGTTGCTTAGGTTCTGGTTACTTAACGGGTAAATATACTTTTGGACAACAAGCTAATGGGCGCTTATCACTACCCCAATTTGAAAAAAAACGACAGGATATGTTTAATGATCAAAATAACCGTAAAATAAAAATGCTCAATGATTTGGCTAAAGACTTAGGAATAAGTTTATCGCAGTTAAGTGTTGCATGGAGTGTTAAAAATGAACGCGTTACAACCACCATCTTGGGAGCTTCTACCATGAATCAGTTAGAAGAGAATATTACCGCTATACAATCTCTTGATAAACTTACACCCAGTATTATGACACAAATTGACTCCATCGTATCTTAGTTTATCCATCTACAATTAAATGATTATCTTTGCTTTTTTTATATTGTTGCCGTTAGCTAATTATGAGTATCCATTTTTAATTAAAATAAAGTATATCAGGTATGTCAGACTTTAAAATAACCGGTAGAATTTTAACTATCGAACCAATCGTTGAACGAACGATCGCATCAGGACCTTTTAAAACACGGGTTCTGGTCATTGAAGAAACAAAAACAATTGCCAGTACTGGTAAAAGCTTCATCAATTATATCAGTTGTCAACTTACGCAAGATAAAACCGCTTTAGTTGACAAGTACAAAGAAGGAGAAGAAGTAACCATTACCTTTAATATTAGAGGCAGTAAATGGGTTAATAAAGAAGGAATTACTAAATACATTACTAATTTAGATGTATGGCGTATTGAAAAAGTGGGAAATAATACTACCTATCCCACCCCACCACCACCAAATAATAGCAATAACCAAGAGCCTTTAAAACCTGCCGGGTCATATTTTGATAACAATGGCAGTACAGGCGATGATAGCGATTTACCTTTTTAGAATTAAATTACCAATTATCAATTATCCTCATGTTACCAGATTGGTGCATCATCAAAGAGACCGTGCATCAATATTTTTTCATGCGGGTAATAAAACACGATTAGTTATTAAGAAGGTAGGCATTTTTTATTTTATCGTCTATTACTTCAACTTCAATATATTCTTGTAAAGTAGTAGAAATCGGTAAACCAACAAAATCAGTTTTGATAGGAAATTGCTTATGGCTTCGATCTAATAAAGCGACTGTTTTTAAGGTATTCGGATCAGCTTGTTGTATATGTTTAAGGGCATAAAAAAAAGTTCTTCCTGTGTTTACCACATCGTCTATCAAAACAATATTTTTTTGATTATAGTTTAGATTCTTATCAGCGACCACTTCTTGCTGTATTTTTTTATTCAATTTAATCGTAACAATTTCAATAGCAACAGCGGGTAACAACTGCAACAATTCTTTTTGTATAGCTCGAGCAATCAGCGTTCCATTTTTTGCAATGCCTACAAGCACAATATCATCCTTAGCTTCGTGGAATTCTTCAGCAATTTCAAGTGCTATTCTGTATATTTTTTTACTAATAGCATCTTCATCCAACAAAATAACTTTTGAAGCATTCATGTAACTATAAATAACGATACACCGATTGTTCTATACTATAAAACAAATGGCGATGAATGATTAATTAAGATTTTCTATAACACCAGCAATCCCTTGACCACCACCAACACAAGCGGTAACCATACCATATTTCTTTTTCAATCTTGATAAATCGTTTAATATTTGAACGGTAAGTTTACAACCTGTACACCCCAAAGGATGTCCTAATGCAATTGCACCACCATTAATATTAACAATATTAGGATCTAATGCTAAACTTCTAATAACGGCAACCGATTGAGAAGCAAAAGCCTCATTCAATTCTATTAACGATATATCATTAATTTTCAAGTTAGCCTGTTTAAGTGCTTTTGGTACGGCAGACACAGGACCCATACCCATAATTCTAGGATCAACGCCGGCAACCGAACAACTAACTAAACGACCGATAGGTTTTAAATTATATTCCTTAACCATTTTTTCGCTCATAACAATTACAAAAGCCGCACCATCACTTGTTTGTGATGAATTACCGGCGGTTACACTACCCCCTAAAGCGAAAGCCGGCTTCAATTTAGAAAGAGCTTCCATATTGGTATCTTTTCTAACACCTTCATCTACAGAAACGGTATAGCTCTTTTCAATAAGTTTATTACTCTTAGGATCGATACTCTTTTCTTGTACCGTAATGGGTAAAATACCTGATTTAAAATATTCCTTTTCAATTGCCTGCATAGCTCTTCTATGTGACTCAACGGCAAATTGATCCTGATCTTCTCTACTAACCTTATATTCTTTTGCTACAGCTTCTGCCGTTAAGCCCATGCTGAGATAAATATTTGGGTCTTCCTTAGCTACTTCGTAAGAAGGTACAGTTTTCCAACCTGTAGTAGGAACCAATCCCATATTCTCGGTACCGCCGGCAATAATACACTCGGCCATACCTGATCTAATTTTAGCAGTAGCAATGGCGATGCTTTCTAATCCACTTGCACAATACCTATTAATTGTTAATCCGGGCACATCAATACCTAAGGCTCTACAAGCGATAATCCTTCCAAATTGCAAACCTTGTTCAGCTTCAGGAACAGCATTACCAACAATGACATCATCAATGCGTTTCACATCAACTTGTGGTACCGTAGCAACAAGTCCTTTAATAAGTTGTATTGCTAAATCATCGGGTCTGTAAAATCGAAATCCACCTTTTTTACTTTTTGTAACGGCTGTTCGGTAGCCTGCAACGATATAAGCTTCTTGCATAATTTTGTGATATTTTTAATGGTAACAGCAAAAAATAGTTTAATAAACAATATTCACGAATGCAAAGCTAATAATCTTTTTGTTGATATAACGAAAAAACTAAGTTCTTAACAAAAGCAAGGGATGGGAATCGGTTAGAAAGCTATACTACTCCCATTGATCCAGATTTGTATCATAAATATTCACATCTGATAAGAATACACCTTTTTGAGAACCATTACCACTAAAGCCGGCCGCAAAGTATATCTTTGAACCCACTGATACCGCTACTAAACCACTGCGCGGGGTCAATAAATTATTTGCCAATAATGATATTGTTTGTGTACTGGCATCCAAGACATTAATTTCTTTATAATCGATATTACCATTACTACCACCTGCAAAATACACCTTATTTCCTACGCTTGTCGCAGCTAAATAAAGTCTCGCGTTACTTAAATTAAGTGGACTCTTCACTATCGTCCCATTAACTGTATTGAACACTTGAATAGAATCTAAAATGAACTCAGCTTTATTTACGCCACCAGCAAAATATATAAAATTACCAACCGATGCAGCAGCCAATCGTCCACTAGGAATAGCAAGTCTATTTGGATTTACAGTTACAGTACCGGCTACTGAATTGAAGATATAAATTGTATCTGAAACATTATAGAGCGAAGTCGACCCGCCACCTATATAAATTAAGTTACCTACTCTTGCAACTGCAGGGTCATATACGCCCTGAACTAATTTTGGAGTAGTTAAGTTCATGTCTGTATTTGTAAGGGTGTTAAATAAACTAATAGTATCAAAAAAAGGTAGTATTAAAGATTGTGGATCGCCCCCGAATGTATAAATATTCGATCCTATTGCAGATGTAGCAAGACCATAGCGTGCAGTTTGTAATCCATTATTTATTGTTGTAATGGTATTATCATCAGTATTTAATATTTCAACCGTAGCTAAAGGCTGGTTTTGCCATCCTCCTAAAAAATATGGCATTACTAAGTTTCGTGTGAGAAAGCATGCAAAGTTACAAAAAAAAA
>JASGCP010000086.1:7751-9509 GCA_030053995.1 Phycisphaerales bacterium | reverse complement strand
GCAAAACGCCCTCAGAGGAAGGGTGTTGCAAAACAAGGCGAACGAAGTGGCTATCATATTTAAAGTCTTCAAACTTCTAACATTTTACCCACCCTTTTCGTCATAGAGCCAATTTACAACACCATTTAGATATAAAACCATCAAAATAAGAAGCAAAGTATTAAGAATAACGATATTAAGATACCATATCTTCAATCTTTTGTAACACTAATAGATTCATTTATTTTTTGACAGGTTGCTAATTAAAATATTATATTCGCAACAGACAAGTATTGTTTTATAATTATTTTAGTCATCAATTAAAATTTAAAAAACTTGAAAAGTTTTGAAAAGCTACTATTGCAAAATAAAGCTTGGGCACAAGAACGCATAAGCGTAAACCCCGGTTACTTTGAAAAGTTAAGTAAAATTCAAAAACCTGAATTTTTATGGATTGGGTGTAGTGATAGCCGTGTTCCAGCTGATAGAATTACGGATACAGAACCCGGTGAAATTTTCGTACATCGTAATATCGCTAATTTAGTTATTCCTACCGATATTAATTTATTGAGCGTATTGGACTATGCTACCAATTACTTGAAAGTTAAACATGTTATTGTATGCGGGCACTACGGTTGCGGAGGTGTAAAAGCAGCCATTTCAGGTATTGATCACGATCATATACTCAATATGTGGCTTACTGATATTAAAAACACCTATAATGATAATAAAAAAATCGTTGATAGCCTTGCTACTTCTGATGAGCAGGTTGATAAAATGGTAGAATTAAGTGTTATCAAACAAGTAAACCAGCTGGCAAAGACCTATATTATTGAACAATCATGGCATAAACAACAATTACCAACATTGCATGGTTGGGTATATAGTTTAAATAATGGTATTATTAAAACGCTTGTAACCGTAGAGCCACCTTTAAAGTAGATTAAAATTATATTTATATAATGTGTATAAAAGAGCCATACAGAAACACAAGTATTACATTCATCTTCAGTGTGTTTGTTTTAACAACTTTACTCACCAGTTGTGCATCATATAATCGTACCATGAGAGGGGCTAATACAAGTGTAGGCTTTTCAAGAGGGGATTTTGTTATTTCGCGGCAAGTAAGTGCGATTGCTAGTTCCCGTACCGTACTCGGAATTGATTTTAAAAGATCTTTTGGATCTGATGCTACACGCGAAGGAAAACTTACAGGAGCAGATCAAGAAACAGGCGGTCCCCTTTTTAATGTGGGTGTTCTTTTCCCCTTTATTGGTACTTTTATTGTACCCATCATTGGTAACCTTGTTCATGACCGAACAGCATCTTATGCTTTGTATGAATTGCTAAAAGAAAATCCGGGCTATGATGTTGTTATTTATCCACAATTTGAAACAAAGATTGTTCGACCTTATGGGCTTGGTTTTTTATCGAAAATAACAACTGTTCGGGTAACTGCAAGATTAGGAAGACTCAAAAGCGACCTATATGGTGAACCGGAAAGAAGTAATCTGCTCCCTTCATTAAACAATGATACCAATACAGCAAAAAAAATAGACGCACGCCCCCCCGTAGCTCAATTACCATTACAACCGAGTATTAAGCTAAGAGACACACTATATCCCGCAGCTCAATTACCATTGCAACCAAGTATTAAGCTAAGAGACACACTATCCCCCGTAGCTCGATTACCATTACAACCGAGTATTAAGCTAAGAGACGCACGCCCCCCCGTAGCTCAATTACCATTACAACCGAGTATTAAGCTAAGAGACACAC
>JASGCP010000086.1:7585-7651 GCA_030053995.1 Phycisphaerales bacterium | reverse complement strand
CGCCCCCCCGTAGCTCAATTACCATTACAACCGAGTATTAAGCTAAGAGACACACGCCCCCCCGTA
>JASGCP010000086.1:0-7485 GCA_030053995.1 Phycisphaerales bacterium | reverse complement strand
GCTCAATTACCATTACAACCGAGTATTAAGCTAAGAGACACACTATTATATCCCGTAGCTCAATTACCATTACAACCGAGTATTAAGCTAAGAGACACACTATTATATCCCGCGGCTCAATTACCATTACAACCGAGTATTAAGAGAAGGGATACCATACCCGCGGCTCAATTACAGCCTACCATAAATATAAATATAAAATTGAAAAAACAAATTAGCGTGCGTAATTCAAACCAAAAACAATTCATCGACTCAACACAAATTATTAGGGAAATTATCCTGACTGATACAACACGACTAATAGATTCTTCTTTTTTAAAAATAGACTCAACGATACTATTAACTATTCCTTCTAAAAAGTAATTTTTGAGACAGGAACGGCGGCAGTCCTTGTATATACATAAGTAACTGTTGCACACGTAGCATAAATAAAAAATATTATATTTAGGTATAAGGGACAAAAAGTAGGCTAAAAAATCTAAAATCCCTTGATAGTATTATTTTGAGGCAAATCAAAATATATGGATAAAAAAACTGCTTTTTTTGCAAATCAAGAATTACCAAAAGAAATGGTAAAAAAAATGGCTAAATCATTTTTTGAGGCTACTAAGATGTTTTAGTGGCAGTTGAAAAATATTATTGTTTTTGTATGAGAATTGTTCTTTTGTTTACATCACGGATTACACAGATTTCCTGTAATGCCATCTTTGTCTGAATTAGGATTAAAGGATTGATAGGATTTCTTTTTCTGAATCACGGATTGCTAAGCCCCCAGATATATGGGATATTGATCTTTTTTGCCATCAATTGCCTCCAGATTTATCTGGAGGCAATTGATGGCTCTATGACGAAATGAGTGGGCTAAAATGTTAGAATACACTTCTTCAATAGCATTGTGTTATGGCAATTACTAATGCAACAACGGTGAGCACCTTATAATTATTTACTTTGCAAATGCAACGACTGCAATTTGAGAAAATCCTTCAAATGTTTGTGGTGCATTCCAAGTTATCCCGCCATCTGTTGTGCAAGAATAGAGTCCAAGTGTCCCTTTAGTATTAGCTCCTACTAGCATGCCGTTTGATGGTGAACTAAACGCAACTGAACTAATAGTATTAAAGTCTGAAATTTTTTGAGCTGGAGCCCAAGTTTGCCCGCCGTCTGTTGTATATGAATATAATCCACCCAATCCGACTGCGGTACCCGTTTTTGCTGAACTAAACGCTATCGAATAAATCGTATTATTAAATCCTGTAATTATTTGAGCTGGAGCCCAAGTTTGCCCGCTGGTTGTCGTATATGAATATAGACCATGAGAACCAACTGCTGCACCGGTTGCTACGGAACTAAATGCAACTGCATTAGCAATACCCGAAAATCCTGTAATTATTTGAGCTGACGCCCAAGTTCTACCGCCGTCTATTGTGTACGAGTATACGCCATTAGTGCCACACATGGCACCGTTTAATGCTGAACTAAAAGCAACGGAATTAATGCTAGTCCTTCCTGGAATACCGCCTGGTACCGTTTGAGCAGGAGACCAAGTTTGACCGCTATTTGTTATATTTGAATACACACCTAAATTATTGGATTGATCACCAACTGCTACGCCATTGGTTGATGAATTAAAAGCAATGGAAGTAATTGTACTAAAAGCTGGAATTGTTTGCGTATTAGCCCATGTTTTGCCTCCATCGGTTGTGTACGAGTATGCACCTATGGAGCCTTGTCTAGTTGAATCATACCCTACTACCACGCCGTCTGATGCTGAACTAAATGCAACGAATTTAATTGCACTAAAACCTTCGATCGTTTGTACTGGCGACCAAGTTTGCCCACCATTGCTTGTGTACGAATACGCACAGGCACCATTATTATAGCCGAAGACTACCCCCGATAAAGCACTACCAGCAGATAAGCTATTACCAACAGCTGGCAAAGGACTAAAAGCAATATTATTTGAATTTGAAGTTTCTTCTATTTTTTTTGACAACTAAATAGTAAGCAAAGCAAATACACGAGAAGCATTTTATTTTTCATAACGACGGTTTGTTGATTTTTTTAATACAAGAACGGTCTGCAAAAGATTGGTCTTTAAAAGGGGATTTTTGCAAAACCTCGGTTAATAATTATGCAAAGGTATTTTTTTTTTTTGACAAATAAAAAGTTTTTTTTATTTGCATTAAAAATGGTTTGGTTTTTTAAGTGAATTGTTTTTTTGAGGCTACGGCTAAGCAAACATGTCGATTCTTTGAAAATACTTTTTTAAAAAACGACTTACAAAAATTGATTAATGCATTCCGGGAATATAAAAATAGAAATATTGCACTATTTGTGCAAGAGATACTACTTTTCATCAAAACAATAAAAAAAGATAAAAAAATATATTTATAAATCATACTTTTACGGTTTAAAGCTACTAATTGATTTTTTGAACTAAATTAGGATTAATCGACAGTTATGTTTTTAAAAATCGCTAATAATTAAATACCTTTGCACACTAATTTCAAATTGTTTTTATAAATAATGAAAGTACTGATTATTGGCAAGGGGGGGCGAGAAAATGCTTTAGCATGGAAGGTATCCACTTCACCGCTCGTTACTAAGATATATGCTTTACCGGGTAATGTTGGCATGAAGAAGTATTGTGAATTAGTTAAATTATCTGATGAAGATATAGCCGCGATAACCCAGTTTGCTGTAACTAATAAAATTGATTTAACAATTGTCGGTCCTGAATCTACTCTAGTTCGTGGTATTGTAAACCATTTCGAGCGATTAGGACTTAAAATATTTGGTCCTACTTTAGAGGCGGCAGAAATTGAAGGTAGCAAAACCTTCATGAAGAATTTGATGAAAAAATACAAAATTCCTACGCCTAATTTTCAAGCATTTACAGACTATTATAAAGCGGAGAAGTATATCAAAAAGATGGGAGCACCCATTGTTATTAAAGCAGATGGCTTAGCAGCGGGAAAAGGAGTCGTAGTAGCATTTTCAGAAGCCCAAGCCTTGAGTGCTTGTAAAAATGCACTCTTACATGGCAAATTTGGAGAAAGCGGTAAACAAATAGTTGTTGAAGACTATGTGGTTGGCAAAGAATTTTCTTTTATGGTCATGGTTAATGGTGATAAAGTATATCCGTTAGAGTTAGCGAAAGATTTTAAAAGAGCGTATGACCAAGATAAGGGACCTAATACCGGCGGAATGGGGGCGTATTCACCTGTTCCGGATATATCGCCCGAACAATTTGAGGAGGCATTAGAAAAAATAATGAAACCTACTGCACAGGCTCTATTACAAGAAGGGCGACCTTTTAAGGGTGTTCTTTATGGCGGTTTGATTGCTACTGATAAAGGGATCACCGTTATTGAGTTTAATGCTCGGTTTGGGGATCCAGAAATTGAGGTATTGCTTCCAAGGATGAAGTCAGATATTGTGCAAGTAATATTAGATGTATTAGCGGGTAAACAACCGGTTATTGAGTGGCGTGATGAAGTTTGTCTTGGTGTAGTTTTAGCTTCTAATGGTTATCCTAAAGATTTTGTTAAAAATGTAATCATTAGGGGTACTGAAAGTATTGGTGATGGTATTTTTCACATGGGTACCGATATCATTAATAAGCAATTAGTTAATGTTGGTGGTCGTGTACTTTTTAGTTATGCGTTAGCGAAAAATTTTACGAATGCACGAGCCAAAGCATATAATCAAATTGAACAGATTCAGTCAGGTGGCTTATTTTATCGAAAAGATATTGGCGTTCATCTGAAATAAGGACATTACTATTTTTTTTGTGAGCAATTATCCAAAGTTGCAAAATAAATTTGGCTCTATGACGAAATGAGTGGGTAAATTAGTTGCATTTTATATTTGATTACCGTTGAGGATATGGGAAAAACACCCTTTCTTTGAGGGCATTCCAGCTATATGCTCAATGGTAATCAATATGAAATTAAGATAAACTACCTACCCTTTTCGTCATAGAGACAAATAAACTACTTAATAAAATAATTTAAAAAGCAGGTCCAGAACAAGTAGGTCCAGAAGAACTACAAGTAATTTTAATTCCAAGAGTGCCAGAAGGTTCATCGGCTACACATACATCTGCGTACGGACATGATGTATAATTAGTCGAATAATAGTTGCATCCAAGCCATTTATTATTTACATCATAATAATCGCATGATACAATTAAACCTGATCCACCCTTTACGGTTTTTAGTGCATTTCTTTTTAATGCAGAACCTAAAATCATTGATTTTTGTTTCATTTTTTTATTTTGATTTTTATTTTAAGTGCAAAGGGAATAATTTTTTCAATTAATTCGCTTCTTTTTAATTCTTAGTACCAAGACAATGTACAACTAATTATTAGACAAGGGTAATCGATAAAAGTTAATGTTAAAGTAGATATAATGGACAAAAAGTAGGCTGTTTTTTAGCAAAGTTTACAAAGCAAATTTTATTTTGTAGTAACATTGCCAATCAAGTAAGACGGAAGTAGGCTCTGCCGGGGAGCAACCTACCATGGATAACCTTGAAGGCTTTTGGATACTGGCTATCAAAAGAGTGAAAAGAAAAATTCTTTTTATTTTTTTGATAGCTATATTTTAACATCAAATTGCCCGGTTCTATGACGAAAAGGGTGGGTACATTATTCAATTTTTCTATTGGTTACCGTTGAGGATATAGGCAAAACGCCCTTACTCTGCAGGCTTGATTTTTTCTTGTTTCTTTCTTTTGTATCAAGATAAAAGAAAGAAAAACAACCTTATAAAATATCAAATTATCATTTTTAAAGTCCTCAAACTTCTAACATTTTACCCATCCTTTTCGTCATAGAGCCATAAAAGTACACCTAAATGCACTAAGTTATGTTGTAGTCCCTAAATCAATATTTGCAAATTTATATGTTTGATTGTCATGCACTTACGCATATTGGTTTAGCAAGTTGGGTTAAACTGCACAGAAAGTGTATGGTAAAAATATAGTCTTATCTCTATTCGTTTTCATTTCTTCACTTCACAAATAGTTACACTTTAAACTTGAAGTCATCATCAATAACAAGGGGGCAAATGCTCTGTATAATCTTGTGAAACTAAACATATACCAAATGAAATAAATAACTTACATTAATAGTAAACTAGTATAGAACTAATTTTTTGTACTAAGATCATTCATGACCCGCCATATAATATTATTATTCTTCCTTATTTTATCAATTTGGCTATTGGCTATTGAATGTGCCCATGCACAATTTAATCCCAATACGCCCAATACCGGTGGGGTAGGTGGACCGCCTGGTACTTCTAATGGTAGTCCGTTACCGTCTGGCAATAATCCAAATGCTAACACTGCCAATACAGATTCAAGTTTAACCCATTTGATGCACCGTAATCCATCCGAGGATAGTATTAGTATTTATTACCGGTACTTAAATGGTATTAACTACTACTATATTGACTCAAGTATTAACGACTACAACAAAAGGTATGTTGTGCCTTATGAGTATAATACTTTAGGCAATATGGGCGATGCTGCACAATCCTTGGTTTTTAAACCGATTGTAACAACAGGTTTTGATATAGGATTTCATGCTTTTGATATTTACCTTTATACAGTGGAGGGAACAAAGTTTTTTAAAACATCACGTCCCTTTGTAGAATTAGCCTATATCTTAGCAAATAAAGGTGAGCAAACTGTACAAGCACTGTACACACAAAATTACCGGTCCAATTTTAACCTTACTTTTGATTTTCGATTTTTTAATTCTCCTGGGTATTTTAGAAATCAAAATTCCAGCAACAGCAACTTGCGTTTATCTTCTAATTATTTCACTAAAAATAAACGATATAATTTAGACTGGGCCATCATTAGTAATGTTCATAAAGCCAGTGAAAATGGTGGACTTGTTGCCCCGAATCAACTAGATAGTTTAGCATTTGGCGATCCATTTCAATTAAATGTGCGCTTGGGTAATATTTCCAATCCCAATAGAAATCCGTTCAACACTTCTGTGCTAACCGGTAATATTTATAAAGATTTTACGCTATTCATTAACCAGCATTATGATATTGGAACTACCGCAATTTTAGATCAAAATGATACGGTCAATTTTGCCGTTTTTTACCCTAAAGTTCGCTTTGAACTATCTAATCGAATAACAACAAGATCCTATAACTTTATTGATAACAACCCTGATTCAGCTAGTTACCAGCAATATTTTGGTTATACAATTTTTAGCGGTACGAGTTTAGTAAGCTATCTTGATAAATGGCAGGAATATTACAATCAATTTAGTTTTTATGGATTTCCGCAACGGAAAAATGGAAATCAATTTTTTAGAGTAGATGTGGCTATGCAGAATATGAAGGCTGAATATCTGAATCAAAAAAATAAATTCTATAATTTAATAGTTGGTGGGGAATATAGAAATAAAACCAAAAATAAAAAATGGGATATACTAGCACAAGGACAGGTTAATTTACTAGGTTATAACAGTGGCAACTATTCGGCTAAATTAAGTTTTGAACGATTTTTTTCGAGAAAGGCCGGGCAATTATCTTTAAGCGTTCTTAACATTAGTAGGTCGCCATCGATGATTTACGGAGGTTATACAAGTTTTCCGCTCGACAATCAAGTCAGTGGGATTAGTAAGAATGAAAACACCATTCTTTTGGGTACCACTTATAATATACAACCGCTTCGTTTAAAAATACAGGGCGAGTATTATATTCTTAATAATTACATCTACTTTAAAGATTTCTTTAATGCGAGTCAATACAGTGGGGTTGTTCAATTGTGGCATGCGTATGCTGAAAAACAATTTCATTTTGCTAAATATTTGAACTTATACTTAGAGTTGCATGTACAGCAAACAAATGGTAATAATGCACCGGTGCGTGTACCCTTTGTTGTTTCTAGAACAAGGTTTGCTTTTGAGGGACTTTTTTTGAAACGATTATCATTAGCAACGGGTATCGAAGCACGGTATTTCACCCCCTACCAAGCTAATAACTACTCGCCTTATTTAGCCCAATATGTATTTCAAAATAGCTACACCGTTAACAACCGACCCGATGTTAATTACTATATTAACTTTAGAATTAGAAGTTTTACAGCGTTTATAAGGTTAGAAAATTTAAACACTTTTGGTAAAAAAGGAAACACTTATGGATTTGGTTCTTTTAACCAATCCCTTCAATATTATTACACCAATACCTTATGGTTTAGATTTGCTATTTATTGGGATTTTTTGAATTAAGGAAGCACACTAAAAACTATATGGGTCTATGACGAATCGAGTGGGTAAGTTAGTTACATTTTATATTTGATTACCGTTGAGGCTATAGGCAAAACGCCCTTACTCTGCAGGCTTGATTTTGTCTTTGTTTCTTTCTTTTGTATTAAGACAAAAGAAAGAAAAATGATCTTATAAAATATCAAATTATCATTTTTAAAGTCATCAAACTTCTAACATTTTACC
>JASGCP010000085.1 GCA_030053995.1 Phycisphaerales bacterium | reverse complement strand
GTTATCGAAAATGAATGGCATCGGATATATAGAAAGCGATTGGTAGCGATTGGATTTTACTTACCTGCTTCTTTACAATTTTAGCATCGCTACCACTCGCTTTCTTTGATATATTCGCCACTACCCATTTTCGATGGTCACTTCGTTTGCCTTGTTTTGCAACGTCCTTCCTCTTAGGGCATTGGGCTGTATGCTCAAGGGTAATCAATATAAAATTGAACTATGTTATCCGCTCATTTTGTCATAGAGCTTTTTTAGTCTCCCATACTCATTCAATATTACAGTAGCAGACATTAATCATTATCCATTTTTTTTTGTAATCCCCCAATGCAAACATAGAGACGTACGGCAGTGCGTCTCTATGTTTGCATTGTAATTATCGTTGAAGTGGAAGGTGGCGAATTAATGTTTAATGGTCAATGTTTAATGTTTATATTATTGAGTGATTTTTAATTTCCTCATGTTCATTCAATATTACTATGGTGGGTTTATTTATTTCTTTTGTATCAAGATAAAAGAAAGAAATAAAGAAAGATATTATAGAATAACAAATTATCATCTTTAAAACCAATAAAGAAAAATAAAAATTATCGTTTTAACGTACAATTTGACCATTAATCATCAACGATTAAACATTATTAAGCCCACTCACTTCGTCATAGAGTATTAACTAGGACATTGATTCGCTCCACAATCATTAGTATCAAAATAATCTTGGGCTTTGCAAGTAGCACAATCGGACGATGACCTACATTGCCCTTTTTGCACACCCGATTCAGCCGTACAACACACCGTGTCGTCACCTGCACAATCATCATCGCCACAACAGCAAGCTAAAAGACCCATTGTACCACATGACGACGTACTACAACACCACTCCGATCCACCTTTGACCTTTCCACTTTTGATCTTTCCGCCTTTTACCAATTTAACTTCAGTCCTTGTTAAAGTAGAACCTAAACTCATTGATTTTTTTTTCATAATTTTAATTTTTTTACATGTTTAAATTTAGAATTACAATTATACCTCTTGGACAAAAAGAAGTAAGAAAAATAGTTAAACAAATGTTAAATCGTTAGATAAAAAAACATCCCCCCTTTAAAATTTTAACCCATTCTTATTTCAAATAACCTATTGTTTAAACTTTATTAATTAACCTTAATAATCCTCAAAAACATTACCTTTACACCTACCTTTTTTTATATTGCACTGAATATACTATGGCTAATCGAATAAAACAAAAAGACATTCCCGAAAACACAGCAGAAGCAGAAATAACAGCTCAAGAAGCTAATCTTGTATCGAATACTTCTGAAAAAAAAAAAACAAGCAAGCCACCTAAGAGAAAAGAAAAAAATATATGGGAAGAAGAGCGCATTTCTAGAATTATTGGATTATTAATTATAGTCCTATCCGTTGCGTCATTTATAGCATTTTGCTCTTTTTTATTTACTTGGCGAGAAGATCAGCAATATATTAGGGATTTAGGGTGGGGGGTATTCTTTAATAATGAACAACAAGCAAAAAATTATGTTGGCTGGTTTGGCTCCTACATTTCCTACTACCTTATTTGGCAAGGATTTGGCATCGCATCATTTCTATTCTGCTCCTTCTTTTTTACGGTTGGAGCTAATTTCTTGTTTCACAAACCACTTTTTTCTATATCAAGACAACTTCGTTATCTTATATTTGGACTATTTTACACCAGCATACTTTTATCATTTTTAATTCCCAATTCGGAAACACCTTATGATGGCATGATTGGCGACACCATCTGCTATTCTATTTTAATTAAATGGTTTGGTTCAATTGGTACGGGCTTACTCTTACTACTAACCGCTTTATCTTTTTTGATTTGGAAAACCAATCCCACTATTTCACATATTAGTTTTATCAATTTTTTTCATAAAATATTTTATAAAGAACAAGAACCGCCTACTAATGATTCGCCTACAAATGTATCTAGTCAAGAAGATGATCGTGAAGAATATCCTGCCGATCTACAGAACCCCGATAAGCCACTTGCCATTACAAATATGGTGCCACAACCAGCTACAACACAAGATACAGTCATTACAGCGGATATAGCAAACAATCGTGCTAAAACTACGACCGCTCAAAATAAGCCTGATTTACAATTAGAAATAAAATCACCCATTACGGCACCATCGGAAGAAAGTGTAGTAATTACAAAAACGGTAAAACCTACAGCACACTACGACTCTACAATTGATTTAAAAGATTATCAATACCCAATCCTCGATTTATTAGCATTTCATGGTGGCGATAAAGTAGTTCATGACCCCGCCGAATTAGACGCCAGTAAAAATCAAATAATTGAAGTACTTCAGAATTTCGATATTCAAATTCAGCGCATCAGTGCTACTATTGGACCAACGGTAACACTCTACGAGATAGTTCCTGCACCCGGTATTAAAATAGGCAGGATTAGAAACTTAGCTGATGATATCGCCCTAAGCCTCTCAGCACTCGGAATTAGAATTATTGCACCAATACCCGGCAAAGGAACAATCGGCATTGAAGTCCCCAATATTCGTAAGTCGATCGTTAGCATGCGAACACTCCTCTCATCAGAAAAATTCCAAAAAAGCAATTTTTCCTTACCCATAGCTTTAGGTAAACAAATCGACAACGAAAATTTTATTGTTGACTTAGCAAGCATGCCCCATTTATTAATGGCCGGTGCAACCGGACAAGGAAAATCAGTCGGTATTAATGCTGTTTTAGTGTCCTTACTATACAAAAAACATCCATCTCAATTAAAACTCGTGCTCGTTGACCCTAAAAAAGTAGAGCTCAGTTTATACAAAATTATTGAACAACATTTTTTAGCAAAACTACCCGGCGAGGAAGACGCCATCATAACAGACACTAAAAAAGTTATTTATACCTTAAATGCCCTGTGCATTGAAATGGATAATCGATACGGTTTACTACAAGAAGCGGGGTGTAGAATCATTAAAGAATATAATGAGAAATTTATAAAGAATGAATTAAACCCAGACAAAGGGCACCAATTTCTTCCATTCATAGTATTAGTCATAGACGAGTTTGCAGACCTCATTATGACTGCCGGCAAAGACGTAGAAACCCCCATTGGTCGATTAGCTCAATTAGCCCGAGCCGTTGGTATTCATCTTATCATTGCTACACAAAGACCTTCGGTGAATATTATCACAGGAACCATTAAAGCCAACTTCCCCGCTCGTATTGCATTTAAAGTATCTTCCAAAGTTGATAGCCGTACCATCATGGATGCCGGCGGAGCTGAACAATTAATTGGTAAAGGCGACATGCTCATAAACTATAATGGCGAACTCACCCGCTTGCAATGTGCATTTGTTGATACCCCAGAAGTAGAAAAAGTATGCGAATTTATTGCACAGCAAGAAGGTTACCCCACCCCATTTTATCTGCCAGAATATATCGACGAAAAAGAATTAAACGACGCTAAAGATGGTGATGACTCTATTGTTAGAGACGCACTTTTTAATGACGCTGCTAAATTAATCGTCCAAACCCAAAGTGGCTCTACTTCTTTATTGCAAAGAAAAATGAAACTCGGGTATAACCGAGCAGGCAGACTAATGGATCAATTAGAACAAGTCGGTATCGTTGGACATGCTCAAGGAAGCAAACCTAGAGAGGTTAAAGTACGATCATTAGAAGATTTGGAAAGTAAGTTATAATCCGGTTTTGAGTAGTCTTTTTACTTTGAAAAATTTGGCTCTATGACGAAATGAGTCGGTAAGTTAGTTACATTTTATATTTGATTACCGTTCAGGATATAGGTAAAATGCCCTTACTCTGCTTGCTTGATTTTTTCTTTGTTTCTTTTGTATCAAGACAAAAGAAAGAAAAATGACCTTGTAAAATATCAAATTGTAGTTTTAAAAACCAATTCATTTCTACCATTTTTACCCACTCAATTCGTCATAGATCCAAAAATGTTTACCGATGCCTCATTTTATTAAACATAACTGAAAAATTACATTTTATTCTTATCTTGAAAGAGCATTAAATCTATCATACTTTTAATATGGTACCCTAACAAAATAGCTTGTTATATCTCATCACAATAATCTATGCGTTAATATGTTTAAATTTTTACAAACACTTTTTTTTACGGTATTCTTAACAATAGTATCTTACGAACAAACACGAGTAGTTAGTGGGCGTGTCGTAGATACCTCTGGCATGGCTATTGACAATGCCATAGTAACTATTAAAAATAAAAAAAATAAGGTACTGACGAATTCTCAAGGTCATTTTTTGCTTACTAAACTTAAATTAGGAGAC
The DNA here is from genome assembly GCA_030053995.1 of Phycisphaerales bacterium. Lineage (GTDB taxonomy): Bacteria > Bacteroidota > Bacteroidia > Chitinophagales > Chitinophagaceae > JASGCP01. The sequence goes on along the minus strand of JASGCP010000085.1, from coordinate 5,204 downwards.
ATTGTTGAAGTACTAGAAGAAGGATATATTACTAATAGCTTTACGGTTGATTCAACTGATAATATTATAATAACCTTAAAACCTGCTATAAACAGTATCGGTGAGGTTACGGTTACCACGGCATTGGGCTTTCAAGTAAAAAAGGATAAATTAACTGGTGCACAATCGACTATTAAAGGTAGTGAAATAGCTCAGTCGGGCGAAGTAAGCACTTTAGATGCGCTCTCTTCTAAAGCATCCGGGCTCCAAGTAAATAGATCTAGTGGCGACCCCGGTGCAAGTGTGTATGTACAAGTTAGAGGTCAAAGTACCATTACCGGTAATTTACAGCCACTGTTTATTGTAGATGGCATACCTGTTTCCAACTCATCCATAAATACCTTAGTTCAAGCAAGGGGAGGCAGTTACGATGATGCTGACTTTATAAAAACAAATCCACAATCCCGACTAAACGACTTAAATCCTGAAGATATTGCTAATGTTGAGGTTTTAAAAGGACCCGCCGCTGCTGCACTTTGGGGTACGCAGGCGGCTAACGGTGTTATTTACATATCCACAAAAAAAGGTAAAAACACCGGCGGTAAAATATCAGTTTCTGTTTCTAGTACGGTATCAATAGACCAATTGAACAAGGGTATTAATTTACAAACTAATTTTGGACAGGGAAATGGCGGTTTATATAACCAGCAATCTGCATTTTCTTGGGGCGACCCTATTGCTCAACGAAAAGGCGGTGCCGATAACTTTATTACTGACCCTACTAATGCTAATTATAAAGGCTATGTTATTTTTCCCAACGGATCAAGAGTGTATGCCATAGCCGCCGGCACCCCCGATAATCCTAGTGGCGGTAAGAATTCAAAAAATACCTATCAGAATTTTAATAACTTATTCAAGACCGGTTACTATTGGCAACAAAATGTAGAACTCAGTGGCGGCGATGACAAAACAGTTTATTATGCTAGCTTTGGAAATATTGACCAACAAGGTATTTATAAAGCAGGAGCAAACTATCATCGAAAAAGCATTCGGTTTAATGTAACGAGAAAGATTGGCAAAATAGTTGAATTGACAGGCAATTTTAATTATATCAATGTTAATGCTGCTTCCGTGCAAATTGGTGCCCAAGCAGATGCAGTTATGCTTACTGGACCAAGAACCCCAGCTGATTATGATAATACCTACTACACAGGCATTTATGTTGATCCTAGCGGCGCACAGTACGCGGGTAGGCAAATCTCCTACAGAAATCCAATCGGGGCAAATCAAAACCCTATTTACGACAACCCCAATTGGTCAATGAACAATATTAGTACCAAAAGCATTGTTAATAGGTTTATAGGAAATATAGAGGCTACCGTACATATTACACCATGGCTGGCACTTGTAGAAAGACCCGGTATTGATAACTATACTGATCGAGGTAGTAGTAACTATCCAATTTATACAGCCGGAAGTATACAAGGTGCTACCGGTGAATTTATTCTGTCCAATATTCAGCAGACAATATTTAATAATGATGTAATCTTACGAGGTAACTTTAATTTGTATAAAAAAGTTTTAGGATTAACCGCTTTAGTTGGTTGGAACTTTAACGGCAATTCAACGAATTTTACTAGCGATGATGTTTTTAATTTTATTGTTAATACCCCTACGGATAATCTCGGAAATTCAGGCGCTGCATCAAGAAATGTTTATAACACAGAAGTTTTAATACGAACATCCGGACTTTATGCCCAGACTTCTTTTTCAGCATTTGATCAATTGTTTTTAGATTTGACAGCACGAGGAGAAAATGCTTCCTCGTATAATGGGACATTCTATTATCCGTCTGTAGGCTTAGGGTGGATTTTTACAAAGTTTAGTAAATTCCCTGCTCATCAAAAAATTTTAAGTTTTGGTAAGCTAAGGGCGTCTTATGGTGAAGTGGGCGTACAACCATCGCCATATCTTCAAAATTCACTGTATTATCCGGTTGCACCGAGTAATCCTTTTGGCGTTGGATTAGATTCTAGAGCCCCAGGCTTTGGTGGTATTGGCGGTTATGGACGTTCAAATTCGAGCGGTAACCCCAATATTGTTCCAGAAAGAAAAGCTGAAGTAGAAGTAGGTACTGACTTGCGTTGGTGGAACGATCGGATCATTACAAGCTTTACCTATTACAGAAATGAAACAACCGGTGCCATATTGCCCGTGACGCTAGCCCCCTCATCAGGCTACTCTTCGATTCAAAGTAATGCGGGCAAGATTAGAAACCAAGGATACGAAGTAGATGTTACCGTAAATTGGATTAATAATAGAAATTGGCATTTTTCTACAGAAGTACTCTGGAGTAGAAATAGAAATAAAGTCCTGAGTTTACAAGGTGCCAATAGTGTTTATTTAAATGGTTTTGCACTAAGTGGTTCTGTAGCTAAAACGGGTTATGCACTCGGCGTTATATATAGTCCTGATTTTAGTAAAGATTCTAAAGGTAATTTTATCTTAGATGCAAATGGTTTTCCTACTTTATCTAATGAAGCTAGTGTTCTTGGAGACCCTAACCCTGATTGGATTGGGAGTATCATTAATACCATTCGTTATAAAAATGTAACCTTAACAATTTTAATAGATCGTGTACAAGGCGGCGATCTATGGAACGGAACAAAAGGAACACTATACGGTTTTGGTACACACGCCGATGTCGGTAATTGGACAGTTTATGATAAAGATTTAGTTAATTATAATGGTCAAATTATTAAGGCCGGTACACCGTTTAGAGGTAATATACAAGATTTTGGTGCAGGACCAAGAGCCTTAGATGAATCATGGTATAGTTCTGCCGGTAACGGACTGGGCAATGTGTACAATGGGCCATCTTCTTTATTTATTGAAGATGCAACGAGAACAAGATTAAGAGAAGTATCTTTAACCTATTCATTAAGAACAAATAGTTTTAGAAAAATTACTAAACTTTCATCTATTGACTTTGCATTTACAGGAAGAAATTTATTACTCTTTACTCCTTATACTGGAGTTGATCCTGAAACAAATTTAACCGGTGCCTCTAATGGCAGGGGAACTGACTTTTATAATAGTCCTAGTACGCGTTCTTATATTTTTATTGTACGCGTCAATTATTAATTTAGGTTTTGTGGCGAAAAGGGTGGGGTAACTTAGCTCTATTGCATATTAATTACCATTAAGCATATAGTTGCAATGCCCTCAGAGGAAGGGCGTTGCAAAACAAGGCGAACGAACTGCCATCGAAAATGAATGGTGAAGGCGGAATATATCAAAGAAAGCGAATGGTAGCGATGCTGTAATTGTAAAGAAGCTAAGTCTATTTGCTACCAACCGCTTCTATATATCCTACGCCATTCATTTTCGATAAAGCCGTGAGCCGTATTTTTGCAGCTCTTACTCTGCATGCTTGATTTTTTCTTTGTTTCTTTCTTTTGTATCAAGACAAAAGAAAGAAAAATGACATGATAAAATACCAAATTATCATTTTTAAAGTCTTCAAACTTCTAAAATTTTATCCACCCTTTTCATCATAGAGCCTTTTTTTCTTTGTTTTGTATCAAGACAAAAGAAAGAAAAATGACATGATGAAACAAACAAATTGGCTTTTTAAGAGACGACTAATTCCTTCCATTAATCATTAATAATTGACCATTAACAGTTAATCATTAACGCCTTCAGGGCTTGATAACACTATACATTCATAACTTTTTGTACAAATAAAAAATCACACGCTAAAGTATGTGCAAATATTTTGTTAAAAAATAATTTGCTTAAATAAAATAAATAGACTAACTTCACCTTCCGCTTTTTAGTTTTTTTAGATAAAAAGCGGGTTGAAAGATTAAGTTAATTGAAATTGCGGGGTGTAAAAAAAAATAAAAAATAAATTTGGTAGAATAAAAAAAAGTACTAAATTTGCACTCCCAATTGATAGAAATTGGTAAAAAAGTTTTTAAAGTTCTTTGAAAGTATGAAAGCAACAGCATCTTGAAGTAATTCAAGACAAAGGTTACAAGTGTAACATTATATTAAATCCGACGAACCAATTTCGTAAGATTTTGATTAGTCAGATCAACTTTTTCACAATGGAGAGTTTGATCCTGGCTCAGGATGAACGCTAGCGGCAGGCCTAATACATGCAAGTCGTGGGGCAGCATGGTGTAGCAATACACTGATGGCGACCGGCAAACGGGTGCGGAACGCGTACACAACCTTCCATCAAATGGGGAATAGCTCAGAGAAATTTGAATTAATACCCCGTAACATAATGAAAAGGCATCTTTTTATTATTATAGCTCCGGCGTTTGATGACGGGTGTGCGTCTGATTATGGTAGTTGGCGGAGTAACAGCCCACCAAGCCTACGATCAGTAGCTGATGTGAGAGCATGATCAGCCACACGGGCACTGAGACACGGGCCCGACTCCTACGGGAGGCAGCAGTAAGGAATATTGGACAATGGACGCAAGTCTGATCCAGCCATGCCGCGTGAAGGATTAAGGCCCTCTGGGTTGTAAACTTCTTTTATAGGGGACGAAAAAAGGGCTATCTAGCTCGTCTGACGGTACCCTATGAATAAGCACCGGCTAACTCCGTGCCAGCAGCCGCGGTAATACGGAGGGTGCAAGCGTTATCCGGATTCACTGGGTTTAAAGGGTGCGTAGGCGGGCCGTTAAGTCAGTGGTGAAATCTTCGAGCTCAACTCGGAAACTGCCATTGATACTATCGGTCTTGAATACTGTGGAGGTGAGCGGAATATGTCATGTAGCGGTGAAATGCTTAGATATGACATAGAACACCGATTGCGAAGGCAGCTCGCTACACAATTATTGACGCTGAGGCACGAAAGCGTGGGGATCAAACAGGATTAGATACCCTGGTAGTCCACGCCCTAAACGATGAATACTCGACATATACGATATTACTGTATGTGTCTAAGCGAAAGCATTAAGTATTCCACCTGGGGAGTACGATCGCAAGATTGAAACTCAAAGGAATTGGCGGGGGTCCGCACAAGCGGTGGAGCATGTGGTTTAATTCGATGATACGCGAGGAACCTTACCTGGGCTAGAATGCTGGTGGAATATTAGTGAAAGCTAATAGCGTAGCAATACGCCGCCAGTAAGGTGCTGCATGGCTGTCGTCAGCTCGTGCCGTGAGGTGTTGGGTTAAGTCCCGCAACGAGCGCAACCCCTATCA
>JASGCP010000084.1 GCA_030053995.1 Phycisphaerales bacterium | reverse complement strand
AAATGTTTTTGTAAACTTTAGCAAGTCCCGAAAATACTTTTTAAGGGACGACTACCTATAATGAAGCAAACACCAGAAAGGAATTTATTGATCATTTTTTTATAGCATTGGGTTATGATGTTTATAATACCGATGGTGTAGCTGAGAGTTATAAAGAGGTAGTATTTGAAGATAAGATTAGGATTAGAGATAACGGAACCGATAAATTAAAATCCCCCGATTATTCATTTAGATTAAGTGGTATTAAAAAATTATTTTTTGTTGAGGCTAAAAAACCGAATGTTGATATACAAAATAACGAAGCGGGTGCTTATCAAATAAGACGATACGGCTGGAGTGCTCGGCTACCTATATCCATTATCACTAATTTTAAAGATTTTATAGTGTATGATTGTACGAAGAAACCTAGTTTACATGATAAACCTTCTTACGCAATAAGACGCCGTTTTAATTACAAGGATTATGTAAACCAATGGCATGATATTTGGAATATTTTTAGCAAGGAAGCAGTACTAAAAGGTGATTTTGATAGATTTTTAAATAGTCCCGATAATAAAAAAGGAAATCATACAGTTGACGAGGCTTTTTTAGAAACTCTTGATGGCATAAGAACCCTACTCGCCGAAAATATTAATAATGATAATAAAGACTTGAAAGATAATGAACTTAATTTTATAGTGCAACAAACCTTAGATAGAATAATATTTTTAAGAATATGTGAAGATAGAGGGGTTGAGCCTTACGGTAGTTTAAAAAACTGCTTGTATGGAAATTTTTACGAATCACTAATCAAGGAGTTTGACAACGCAAATGCTAAATATAATAGTGGACTTTTTGATTTTACTAAGGATTTGCTTACTAAGACTATACAGGTTAACAATAAAATCATTAAAAGTATTATAGAAGACTTATACTATCCCAACTGTCCTTATGAATTTTCTGTTTTAGAAGTGGATATACTGGGGCGTGCTTACGAACAATTTTTAGGGAAAACAATTACCATTAATAGCAAGGGTAAAACGGTTGTTGAGTTAAAACCAGATGTTAGAAAAGCAGGTGGCGTTTATTACACCCCCCAATACATCGTTCATTATATTGTAAAAAATACAATTGATGAATTAATTAATGAAAAAACGCCTCAAGAAGTATCAGATATTAAAATTGTTGACCCTGCTTGCGGTAGCGGTAGCTTTCTTTTAGGGGCTTATCAATATCTTATCGATTGGCATAAAGATTATTATCAGAAAAATAAGAGTAAAAAAAATCCTATAAAACCAGATGGTAGTCTTACTATCGAAGAAAAAAAGAAAATTTTAGTGAATAATATCTTTGGCGTTGATATCGACACCAATGCCGTTGAAGTAACCAAACTATCCTTGTTGCTAAAATGTATGGAAGATGAAGGTGTTGAAACCTTGAAACAGCTTGAGTTGTTTCATGAGCGACTATTACCGAATATTGATGATAATATTAAAAGCGGTAATTCCTTGATTGACACCGATTATTACAGCAATCAATTAGATTTTGGTGCGGAGCGAAAAATAAAACCTTTTAATTGGCACAGTGAATTTCCATCTATTTTTAAAAAAGGTGGATTTGATATTGTTATTGGTAACCCCCCATATATAAAGGAATATACCAGCCGAGAATCTTTTGAAGCTATAAAAAAATCTCATTTGGTAAAATATTACCAAGGAAAGATGGATTTATGGTATTTCTTTGTTTGTTATGGTATAGACATTTTGAAAACGAATGGGCATTTAGGTTTTATAGTTCCTAATAATTGGACTACTAATGCGGGTGCAACTATTTTAAGAAATAAAATACTTAATGATAGTGTCATTAAAACGATTATCGATTTTAGTAATTACATGGTTTTTAATAATGCTTCCATACAAACGATGATATTAATTTTAGAAAAGAAATTTAAAAATAATTATCAATTTGAGCATAGAAAAATATTGTCAAATAAGCCAACCTTGGAAATAGCTTTAACAACATTAAATGCTAAAAAGGGAAATGGTTTTAAGATATTAAAGCCAAATATCAAAAAAGAAAAATTGCTAAACTCGTTTTTGACTTTTAATGATAGTAGTACGAACAGTATATTAGATAAAATAAAAACTAATGCAAATTTGTATTTGGCAGAAAATGAAGTGGCAAATGGCATACATCCACATTATGATTTTGTAAGCAAAAGCATAGCCGACTATTCAAAAGGTAAACTTATATGTGGTGAAGGAATTTTTGCTTTATCTCATGCGGAACTAAAAAAAATAAAATTAACTAAAAAAGAATTAACATTAATAAAGCCGTATTATACAACCGAGCAACTTAGTAGATATTATGTCGACACTAAAAACAAATATTGGATTATTTATACAACTTCAGAGTTTAAAAACCCGCAATCTATACTCCCTTATCCTAATATCAAAAAACATTTAGATAGATTTAAAACTGTTATTACATCAGATAATAAGCCTTATGGTTTGCATCGAGCTAGAGATGAAAGATTTTTTGGTGGCGAGTCGATTATCGTACAAAGAAAATGCCCCAATAGGCCTTCGTTCTCCTATACGGACTTTGACTGTTATGTTTCTGCTACTTTTTATATTATCAAGACTGATCGAATAAATCTTAAATATTTAACAGGGTTGCTCAACTCAAAGCTAATAGCCTTTTGGTTGAAGCATCAAGGTAAAATGCAGGGTAACAATTACCAAATAGATAAAGAACCTTTGTTGAAAATCCCTATAATTGCTATTCAAGATAAAAAACTTGAAGGTATTATAATTGACCATGTCAACCAATTAACGATTCTGAATAAAGACTTGCAAGGATTAACTTTGCACGAAGAACAGGCACGATTAAAAAAGAAAATAGACTATTTTGAAAATAAAATTGACCAAACGGTTTATCAACTATACAATCTCTCTGAAGAGGAAATAAATATTATAGAAGATAATTTTAAGGTTAGTTAATCCCTATATAATTAGCTATTTAAACGGAATACCGAAAAAAATTTAGTCGCATTATATTAGGCTCGTTTAAACTTAATGGCACCCATCTATTCTTTTTTGTAAAGTTTTTTAAGCTCCTTAATAAGTTCCAACATTTCTTTTTTTAAAGAATTGGGTTCTAAAATTTGAATATAACTACCATAAGACTTTAACTTTTGCACTAAATCATAAGTTATCACTACTGTAAGTTCAAACCAAATTTTTGTTTGAGTCTCTTGTATTATTTTTTGACTAGGATGCAGGGCGAAATTTTGAAAATAACGCCCTTGTTCTACGGTAGTGGTAAAAATTATTTTTTCTAACTTGCCCGGCGTTGTACCATGATGAGGCGTAATAATGCCCACACAATGTTCATACATTTTTTTTATATCGACTATTTTAGAACGATCTATTTTCTTATTGATGATATGCACATCGTTAACTCGATCAAGTGCAAAAGTTTTTATAAAATCATTACTTCCTACTTCTCTACAAACAATATACCAGCGTCGATCATACTCTTTTAAAAGATAAGGTTCTATGATTCGTTTCTGTTCTACCGCTTGCGGAGTAGAAATATAGGTTAGCGGATTATAAGAAAAGGATAGTTGTTTACCACTTCTCATAGCATTGATAACTATAGGAAAGTGTTCCAATCCCTTTTCTTGTCGTCTTTCAAAAGAAACATATCGTTCTAAGTTGGTGATATTAAAAATACTAACCATATCATAACATTCTAATTTTGTTAACAATAAAGTATGATCATCTTCTTCGTTATCAATATTGATGCGATACACACCTTTGCTTCTATCAAATATAACCGCTACATTAAAATAATCTCTAATATCTTTTATAGTTCTTTGCAGTGTCCTTTGCGAAATGTCAAATTTTTCTTCAGAAGGCTCCCAGCGTTTCAAACTATCACGGAGTTCATTAAATGTAAGCGGTTTTTTTCGCAATAAATTGAGCACTTTAAGTGCTCGTTCATTAATAGTATGTAAAGATGACATATAATTTTTTGATAAACTTACTATTTATTAACAACTTAAAAAACCAATCTCTTTTCGTTGTGTATAATGCAGCCTTTCTTGATCACAGAAGGCAAGGAGCTCTTCCAAATTAGGGGTTCTGCCTTCTATAATTTCAATTAAATGATTCTTACGAGCAATATTATCTATCTGTCCACCAGAAAAATCATACTGCTGTGCAAGCACATCAATAGCCATAGTATCAAGGAGGGGCAATTTATTACGCCATATAGATTTTTTCTGCTCTAAGCCGGGTTTATGAAATTCTACTTTAAACAACAAACGGCGTTCAAAAGCTCTATCTAAATTATTCGCCAAATTGGTTGTAGCAAAGAAAATACCTGAAAACCGTTCTAACTCCTCCAATAAAATATTCTGCATTCTATTTTCTGTTGCAGCTGAATTGCTTCTAACATTTTGCTCATTTCGTTTAGATAAAATGCCATCACCTTCATTAAAAAACAAAATAGGGCATAACTCTGATCGCTTTCTGTAAGTTTCATAATCTGTAAAGATTTTTTTAATGATTTTTTCACTCTCACCAAACCACATAGAATTCGTTTGACTAATATCTATTTTCATGATATTCCTTTGCGTAGCTTTAGCAATCTGATAAACCGACTCTGTTTTTCCTGTTCCCGGTGCACCATAAAATAAGGCCGTAATACCTGTAACTAAATTTTTCTGTTTTAAGCAATCTTGTAAATCTTTAAACTTATCCTCTTGCAAAGCGGACTGTATGTTTTCTATCTGCTTTGCTTCTTGTTCATTAAAAAATAAAGGCTTCTTAGCAATATCAGCATGGTGTATTTGATTTTTATTTTTACCACCCGATGAACAAGTTGTTATGTCGATTCCAGAATCTTTAAGTATATTAACCGATTTATCCGTTAACATTAATTCTACATCGTATAGCATATCATTCATTACTTTTTCTATCATATCTAAAGTTAGTAACTCATTGTTCCCTTGGTGCATCATACTTATTTTCTTCATTCTTATTCCGCTTTTATCGTACATGTGCCGGAGGTATCCTCTATAGCTCACTTTATCGTCCCCATCAATTAATTTGTTCATAATGTACAGCAATAAAATAGTATCCTCATTTTCTAACTTCAAATCCAACACGGCATTAATCAGCGGAAATTCTTTATTGCTTTCTAAAAAATCTAAAATAACACCTTCTTTCATAACAGAATTGGAGCTATTATCGCCAACTAATTCTTGAAAGTCATCGAATACACTAAAAATAGTAGGCGGGGTAATAATAATGAGTTGCGGACATTGTGCCTCGTTGTTTGTAAAAGCACGTACAACTTGCATATCTACTTCTAATTCCATATAGATAAGGCTTTTCTTTTTTAGCCGTCCATCATCATTGTGTAAAAAACCGCGTTTCATCAAGTCTTCAAAATCAGGTTGCCATTCTAAAAGAACAAAGGGTGACATATTGAGATAATCGCAAAAATCAGAAAAATCAACACGGTTAGACCTTCTTTTTGCTTTTGCAATTGATAGCCCAAATACTACGCTAACAATAAATGCTTGTCGGGGTGTTACCGATAAATAATCACTCAAATCTTTAATTTGTATAATAGGATTTTGAAACGATGCGTCTTCGGCAAACAAGCTCTTAGCTAATGAAAAGACAATTCTGTTTTTTCGCAATAACGAAATTGAACCACTCGACGCTTCTTTGATAATTTCTTTAGCTTCCTCTTTCTCTTGCGCATTTTTTTTGGTATCGTAATCATCTTCCTCTACCTTCGTTTTTATGGATAAAGGATTGGACTGATTGTGTAATAAATTGTCCATAATGCCTGCTTCTATTTGATAGCATCGTAGCGACTTACCGCTTTCGGTTAAATAGACATTGCGTTTAATAATCTTTAGCGTAACTAAATCATCAATAAGCTCTTTGTAAGGCAGAAACTCCGGTAAGCTAAGTCCTAAATAGCTTGATATCCCTTTTAAAGAGAGTGGCTCTTCTATAATTTGTGCATAGCAGATAATAGATAGCAATAAAGCCGACTCTTTGTCTAAAACCAGCATTTCGGCTACCGCTTCTAATTCGACAAATTCTAAATTTTGTAGTTTGCCATTCTTGCTTTGTTCGTACAAACAGGCAAATAATGTTAATAGTTTTTTGCTTTTAATTGGTGTATTCATAACACTATCTTTTTGATGAACAACAAAGATAGGGGCTGATGTGGACAGAATATGGCGGAGTAGGGGGGATATGCAAGATTATTTTTTAGTTTAAAATAAATAATTGTCATGTTCCCTCAACTCATTTTTTAGCAATAAAAAAAAGATCGGAAGCACAGTCGTTTACTTAGTTAAATTTATTTGTCCCCCAGATAAATCTGGATGCAATTAGTAAAATCTGTGTAATCCCTGATTCAGAAAATTGAAAATTGACAATGGCGAATTGGTTAACCATTGATCATTAATAAAACCTCTTAGTACCTCAAAAAATTATTTAGCTCATAGACATTCTTTTTTCTCACGGATAAAAAATAGCTAACTTCGCAATCAAAAATCAGTTGACCGCTTGACCTTCCTGAAATAAATAGGCAATGGAATGAGGAAGATACCCAGCACTAAAAATAAATAATGTGAACCCCATAATTGAGAAACTTAAAAATATCAGAAAACAAGCGTACCTAAAGATGACTTATCAACATAAGTATGCTTTTGTGGGTATTGGTAATCATAGCATACATAATTTATACCCTGTTATTGATTATCTCAAAGTACCCTTAAAATATATTGTTGTTAAAACACAAAAAAATGCACAAAGCATTGGTGATAGTTTTAACGGCATAGAAGGTACTACCGACTTAAATAAGGTACTCAATGATCCATCTATCAAAGGTATTTTTATTTGTGCTAGTCCTCAAGCTCATTTCGAACTTGTTAAAAAAAGTCTGCAACATAATAAATATGTTTTTGTAGAAAAACCGCCTTGCACTACTAAGGACGAATTATTAGAACTTATTGCCTTAGAAAAAAAAAGTACGGGTATTTGTACCGTGGGATTACAAAAAAGATATGCCCCCACTACCGCACTACTTAAAAAGCATCTTACGCATGTCATCACTTACAATTATCGTTTTGTTACGGGTGCGTATCCAGAAGGAGATAGTATTTTAGATATATTTATACATCCCCTCGATTTAATAACCAATCTTTTTGGAACCTTTACTATTAAATCTATTTTGCCTACTTATAATAAAGGGACTTATTTGATTCATTTGAAGCATGCTGACATTGTTGGAACAATTGAATTATCCACTGACTATACTTGGAAAAACCCAGCCGAAACATTAGTAGTTAATACACACAAAGGGATATATAGAATGAAAAACTCGGAAACCTTGTATTTTGAAAAAAAGACTGGTAACCTATTATCTATTCCTATTGAAAAAATTATCAACCGCCACCAGTCAATTGAAATTTTGTTTGACAGAAATTCTTTTAATCCCATTCGCGACAATAACCAACTTTATACATCGGGCTATGTTGATGAGATACAGCAATTTATTCAGTTGTGTGAAAATAGAAATGGGAAAAACAAGTCGGCTTTATCCGATTTACTACTAACTTATGATTTAATAACCCACTTAAAAAACGGTGGGTAAAATGGCTCTTGTAGATATTTTTTTAGGAATACATTCCTTTCTTTTTACCCGAAAAAAGAATATTAGCAAACCATTAATTAATAGCATACCTTTACAAGTGCCGTAAATACGAAAGTTAACCATACTTTTAAAAGGGAGTTCTGCAAACCTTCTTTTTGTTTTAGGGATGGCCTGATACTACTTCGAATTCTTTTACCTTAACCGAGGTTTTGCAAATCTCCCTAAACAACAACAATGTACAACAAATTGGATTATGTCCGACGCGGCTTGCGTCTGCTTAACAACACGCTCAGACCAGGAGAAAAAAAATTATCGGTACTCATGCTCTATGCTACTGATTTATGTGATTCGGGGTGTAAGCATTGTTTAATATGGGCTAAAAGACCCGCTAAACATCTTGCTATGGATAAAATCATTGAAATTATGGGTAGCAAATGTATCAATAAAAATACCTTGATAGGTTTAGAAGGCGGTGAATTTTTATTACATCCAGACGCTTTTAAAATATTAGCGTGGTTCAAGAAAAATCATCCCAAATTCGATCTACTCTCTAATTGTTTACAGCCGGACAATGTGATTGAAGCCGTCAAGCAGTATCCGCCACAAAGACTATACATTTCTTTGGATGGAACTAAAGAAACCTATTTACACATGCGCGGGAAAGATGGATACGACAAAGTGTTGAAAGTTATTGAACATTGTAAGGACATCGTCCCCATGTCGCTCATGTTCACCTTGTCCCCCTATAATAATTTTAAGGACATGGAACATGTAGTGGATGTAGCCACTAAAAATAAGATCGATGTGCGGGTGGGTATCTATAATGATATTGCATTCTTTAATACCGTAGAAAAAGCACATGAAACTGAAATTGGGGAGATTAAAAATGATGAAATCCTTAGTTTTAGTGTAGTTAAGAACACGAAGAATGATTTACAACTACGAAAAAATGAAGCACTGCGCACTTTGCAAAGTTCATCTTTGGAACAACCAAAGCATGATCAAAATAAGCTCACCCACGCTGATGATTTTAAGTCTCATATCCCTAAAAATATTGTAAACACAAAAGAGAACTTAGATTTTATTTTGTTGTATGACGAGTGGCGAAAAAAGAAATTAAAAATGAAATGTAGAAGTATCACCGACGGTATTGTTATTCATACCAATGGCGATGTGCCTATTTGTCAGAACTTAGATCAAAAATTGGGGAATATCCACACAAGTACCTTAGATGAAATTTTTAATTCATTGAATACGCAAAAAATTCATAAAGAGTATCAACATTGTAATCAATGCTGGCTTAATTTTCATAGAAAATATGATATCGTCATGATGCGTACCGCTGAAAAAATAGCTCCTAAGTGGTTGGTTGAAAAAGTATTTGGGGAATATCAATGGACAGATGACAGTCGTGTAACCTATAAGCAATTTATGAAAGAACAAGGTTGGGATTAATGGGCATTATGAAGAAATTAGTGAGCTTAATAATGCTTAATCATTAATGGTCAACTACTGAAGATTTCATAGCATACACTACACACGAATTAGCTCAAAAGTATTATAAACAATGACTTTTATAGACATTGCGCCGGTAGTAGCCTAAAGAATGTAGTGTTTAGTGGTTGTACGCCCATATCACCAATAAAAAATTACCCACTCATTTTGTTGAAGAGTCTTTTTTGGTCTATGATGAAAAGAGTGGGTAACTTAGCTCATTTTCATATTGATTACCATTGAGCGTATAGCCTTTGCCCTCAGAGGAAGGGCGTTGCAAAACAAAGTAAACGAAGTAGCTATCGAAAATGGGTAGCGGTGAATATAAGTAGAGACGAGGCATGCATCGTCTCTACGGCAGGCTTGATTTTTTCTT
>JASGCP010000083.1 GCA_030053995.1 Phycisphaerales bacterium | reverse complement strand
ACACAGTTCTTAGACAATTAAAAAATCTATTTACACAATCTTTTTTATAGTCTCCGAATATCCTTATCAATTTTGATTCCAACCCAATAAAATCGTTATTTCTGACAATTATTCACTACCAAAATGTCATAAAAACCCTTATCTGTGCTATATTGTCATACTTCCGTCCAGACACTAAATAGTAGCCAAGCCACAGCCTTTAGAATATGGGCAACCGAAAGGCTCAAAGAATATATCATCAAAGGCTTTACTATGGATGATGAAAGGCTTAAACAAGGTAAAGCTCTTTTTGGCAAAGATTACTTTAAAGAATTATTAGAACGTGTACGTTCTATTAGGGCAAGTGAACGCAGGATATACCAACAAGTTACCGATATATTTGCCGAATGCAGCATAGATTATAACCCCAATGCAGAAATAACCAAAAATTTTTATGCAATGGTGCAAAACAAGTTTCATTATGCCATTACTGGCAAAACAGCGGCCGAAATTATATACTCAAATGCTAATAGCAAAAAACGAAAATATGGGCTTAAACACTTGGAAAAATGCACCCAATGGTAGAATTTTAAAGTCTGACACCGCCATAGCTAAAAACTATTTGCAAGAAAAAGAAATTAAACAATTGGAACGAACAATTACAAGCTATTTCGATTACATAGAAGGCTTAATTGAAAGAGAAAATACGTTTACAATGGAAGGCTTGGCAGAAAGTGTAAATAAATTTTTAATCTTTAACGAATACAAAGTCTTAGAAGGGTTAGGAAAAAAATCGAAAACAACAAGACGAAGAAAAATCTTTTACTGAATATGAGCAGTTCAATAAAAAACAAAAACTAGAATCCGACTTCGATAGAATGGTAAAAAAAATAAATAAAACTAAGGAATGAGACAAGAGAATAATAAATTGCTAAAAACAATGTGTACACAATACAACATTTCATTCGAAAAAGTAGAAAAGCTATTGACTACGGTAAAAGAATACCAATTCAAAGACCGCAGAAACGGTGTGTACGATGCGTTAAAAGAAATCATTAAGTCTGACCTGAAAAAAGTAAGCAATGAAGTTTAATAAACTCACCCCAGCGTAGTGTAGCTGAATAGGAAACAAGACAAGACGATTTTAAATATTTACTCGTTTATTGTCGGGAAGTTAATTTTTCTTCCCCTTTTTTGTAAGTTTTTTAACCGTTAAATTTTTTACTCAAAACTGTTCCTTTTCAACTACTAAATTATATCTTAACTACCTGTCCGGAAAATGCCCACCCACCATAAATCCCCCCTATAGTACAATATCTTGCTTTATCTTACTCTTCAACGGATAATCAGTATTAAAATGTAGTCCGCGACTTTCTTTTCTAAATAACGAACTTTTAACGATCAAATAGCCAACAGTAATAAGATTTCTAAGCTCACAAAGTTGTGGGGAAATAATACTATTGCGATAGAGTTGCTCGGTCTCTTCGTGTAGTAGGTCAATGCGCATCATTGCTCGTTGCAGTCGTTGATTTGTTCTAACGATACCTACATAGTCAGACATAATTTGTTTTATTTCCTTCAGGCTTTGGGTTATTAATACCAATTCATGCGGTTTAGTTGTTCCTTTCATATTCCAGTTAGGAATACGCTTGCTAACTTCTTTCGTAGATACAAAAACAGAGGAGCTAACATGCTGAAAAATAAAATCAGCAAAGACGAGACCTTCTAAAAGGCTATTGCTTGCTAATCGGTTAGCCCCGTGTAGTCCTGTACTCGCCGCTTCGCCCAGTGCATATAAATTTTCGATGGATGTTCTACCGTATTCATCAGTTTTGATACCACCACAACAATAATGTGCAGCGGGCGTTACAGGGATTCTATCTTTAAAAAAATTAATGCCAAGCGACTGACATTTTTGTATAATGTTAGGAAAATGTTTCATACTATCAGCCTTTGCAATTTTCGTGCAATCTAAGAAAACATGATCTTTACCTTCAATTTTCATTTGTTCATCTATGGCACGTGCTACAATATCGCGTGGTGCTAACTCGTGGCGTTTATCGTATTTAATCATAAATCGCACACCTTGGTGGTTAAATAAAAGTCCCCCCAAACCTCTAGCGGCTTCTGTAATTAAAAAATTTTGCCCACCCGTATCATTAGCTTCCCAAAGAACCGTGGGGTGAAATTGTATAAACTCCATGTTAGCAATTCTTCCTTTAGCACGATAAGTCATAGCTATGCCATCACCTGTTGCAACCGCAGGATTGGTCGTTGCTTTATACACTTGTCCGCAACCACCGGTAGCTATAAAAGTTAAAGGAGCAACTATTTTTTCAATAATATTATTGTCACTATTAAGTGCATAAACACCATAACAAGTTATGTTCGGTGAAGACTTAGTCATTAAGTAACCTAAATGGTGTTGTGTTATTAAGTCAATCACAAAATATCTTTCCAATACCACTATATTTTTTCTTTGTTTTACTTGTTTGAGTAAAACATCCATAACATGCTTACCGGTTATATCCTTAAAATGCACAATTCGTTTTTCACTATGCCCACCTTCTTTTGCGTAGTCATAATCCTCTTTAATATTTGATTTTCTATCAAAATGAGCCCCGTACTGAATCAATTCCCGCACAGCTATAGCACCTTGATTAACAACTTTTTTTACAATGACTTCATCACACAATTCATCACCGGCTATAAGGGTATCTTGAATATGCTTTCGAGAAGAGTCTTGTACCAAATCCATCACTACGGCGATACCGCCTTGTGCGTATTGTGTATTGTTATCATCTTTAAATGATTTGGTAAGAATCGTTATTTGCTTATGAGGATACTCTTTTGATAGCTTTAATGCCAACGAAAGACCTGCAACACCGGTGCCTATAATTAAAAAATCAGTATTCATAGGATTTTTTGAACTAAGAAATTCATTATCAAGTTATCTGCAAAGGTAGTATATTTTTTATAGGGCACCCATAAACAAGATGGATGAGGCTAAGTTTTTATTGAATATGCTTTGTAAAATGTACCTTTGCGGTGTAGGTGTCTATTGGTTCTATCATTATACAGGCGAATAAACAAATGCTTTTTATTGTGTATATCATCTCATGGGCAATACCAATATTACCATTAGAGAATATGATTTTTTTATCAACAACAGCGAGTTAAAACACTAAATGTATTTTTCTTATGGTCAAGAAAAATGATGTATCCGAAGAATTGAATAAGTTTAAGGAATATCTGAAACAAGATAATAACGAAGACGCTAAACGACCTTTGCTGTATCCCTTATTTCAAAAACTTTTTGCTCATAAATTTAAAATTGAAAGTGACGCGGCGGGCGCCGATGGTTATGTAGAAGGACAAATTATTGTAGAATGTAAAAGTAGCTATACACAATGGTTGGAAGGTTTTTACCAAGCCCTGCATTATCACCGAAAGTTTGGATTGGCATACAATACGATCATCATTCTGGCACATCATTTTGTAGGTGTGTGGCAGGTAAATAAACTACCGGAAGAAGTTATTATTTACGAACGAACAGCTGATATTAATAAACCACCCAGTTTTATTGGAAAGGATAATGCAAAGAGAACATCGCAAGCACTTAAATTAGCAATCAAAAATCATGCTATCTACTGGTTAGAACCCAAGGATTTAGACAACACGATCTTTGAACACGCCAAAAATTTAATAACCGAATCTTATGAAATACTGAACATTTTAAAAAATATAGGTGTTGATCGATTACAAATTAATACCCATAATTTTATTAACATCATTGAACAACTGAAATCATTTTTTGAACAACCTATTGATGCGGTACATGCTTTTTATACGATGATTGCCTACTGGCAAGATATTTCATCAATGGCTGTTCTTGATGAAGATAAGCCTGATGAGTTACGCGTATTAGGTTTTAAAGGGCACAAAATAAGTCCCCCTATAAAAATATCCCCTATAAAATTGCATGACCTCAAAAAGTTTATTGATACACACTATATTTTTACTAACGAGGGGAGTGGCTTAACCGTGGATTATTATTTTAGTAGATTTGATGAAGTATTAGCAAAAATAGACCCTGAATATGTAAAACAACACGGTATTTTTTTTACAAACGACTACCTCAGTAAATTTGCGTTATGGTTTGTTAAAGAAAATTTCTCTGATAAGTTGAATGACAATTATATTGTATTTGACCCAGCCGGTGGTTCGGGTAATCTTATTAGCAACTGGCGCAGTAAACTCAAACATAAGGTAATCGCTGAACTACAACCCGATCTGTTGAAAATTATTGAACGCCGTATGCAAGTGGATCCTTGGCATATAGAACACGGTTTTACTATTATTCCTAAAACACACGATAATAAAGGGGTTAACTTTTTAGATTGTTCGGCACAGGATTATTTAGATAATCTTAAAAAAAGCATCAAGGAAAAAAGTAATATGCGTATTGATAAGCCTTTGGCTTTTTTGTTGAATCCGCCATATAAAAATACTGATGAAAATCAAGGTGTCAGAGAACAAACCGCTGCACAATATGACATTCATTCATCTATTCTTGCTGTTGCCGGTAACGATGCAGGCAAGGAGCGGTATCTTGCTTTTTTAGGACAAATACTGAACATGGCTAAAGAACAAGTGGCTATCTACCCGCATACAGAACCTGCTGTAATGATATTTACGCCAACCTCATGGCTCTTGCCACGAGAGAGTTATGTGCCCTTCCGAGCAATTTGGGATCAATATTTTAAGTTTCATAGTGGCTTTATGGTAACCAGCAAGGAATGGTTTAAGTTGGACGGCAAATGGCCACTCGCATTTACTATCTGGACCTATAACTACAAAAAACAAGGTAATACCAATAACATTAAACTGGTTGATGTTACCGAACTGAAACAGCATCAGTTGAATATCAGTTGGGACGCTGATAGTGAAGATATTGACAAAGAAATAAGAAAACTGTTGAAAGGAACAAAGAAGGTTTTGATGAATAATGCACGAGGCGACATAAGAGAAACCCTTCCGATGATTGAAAAAAACGATCAGGTTATAAAACAAACGCGTTATGATTTTAGTTATGCCAAACGAACCGAGGATTACGATAAAATAGTGAGTGGCTTTCCGTATAAAGATAAAAAAAATCACTTTGAGCTAAGACGAAAATGTGGCGAACCTTTGGGCGATTTTATTGGTTTTATGGATGATAATACCCCCGTAAGAATCGCACAAGACAGCTGTTATAGAATGAGTAATAAGCCGGATAGAGTATGGTTTATGCTCATGACGGCATTTAGTGGTATTAATAGAGCAAAAGTGCAGAGTGGTGCACAAGATAGTAGAAGTTATTGTGCCTATAATGTAGCCAGTGCAAAGTCATTATGTACATGGTTTGCTATCAGCAAAGTGCTTAACGGGAAATATCCTTTGTGGGCTAATCAGAACAATATATGGGCACCACCAATTGAAAAATCTAAAAGTCGCTATTGGGATGCTTTATGCTTCGCTTACACCCTAGCAGAAAATAGATGTATCGTAACTAAGTTTGAAAAAGATAACCCCGTAAAAGGTGCCCCCGAAATTTTTGTTGATAACCCACTTTGTCCTATTAACAAGGAAAGTTTATGGAGTACCGAACTCGATAGTACCATCATCTTGAAGCCGATGTTAGCTCATAACTTAGTCAGTAAAATAAAAGAACTCTATAAACTGTGGAGCTTTGACTATTGCAAAGGAAAAACCTTAACTTATGTAGGATTGCAGGATGAGCCTTATTTTAAATATTTTAATTACCCTGATTTTTTAACTAATTATAGCGGATTAATTCAAATACAGAAGTACGCTACCATACACGGTAAAGCAAACCTGCTCAATCTATTTCAAGAAATTGAAACAATAACAAAACAAGTGCACGATGAACTCTATAATATATTGGTTGATGATTTTAAATATTTTAATTAATATGATGGCGTTGAATAAGTAAATAACATAACATTAAATTTAACTTTGCAAAAAAATAATCCTAACAATATGGACGCACCTAAGCATTTTAACCACCAAGAAGTAGAAAAAAGATTGTACGACTATTGGTTGCACGAGCAATTGTTTAATAGTAAACCTGATGACCGCACACCTTATACGGTTGTGATGCCCCCCCCCAATGTAACCGGTATCTTGCACATGGGACATTGCTTAAATAATACTATTCAAGATATTTTAGTTCGTAGAGCCCGGCAAGATGGCAAGAATGTTTGTTGGGTGCCCGGTACCGATCACGCATCTATTGCTACCGAAGCTAAAGTGGTTGCTCAATTAAAAGAACAAGGTATTGCTAAATCAAGCCTTACAAGAGAAAAGTTTTTAGAGCACGCATGGGCATGGAAAAAAAAGTACGGCGATATTATTTTGGATCAATTGAAAAAATTAGGCTGTAGTCTTGATTGGAATAGAACGACCTTTACAATGGACGATCATTACTACCATAGTGTTATGAAGATTTTTGTACAACTGTATCAAGAAGGCTATATTTACAGAGCGGTAAGAATGGTGAACTGGGATACAAAAGCACTAACCGCTTTAAGTGATGAAGAAGTTATTTACAAGGAAACACAATCGCAACTCTACTATGTACGATACAGATTATTAGATGAATCTGATAAACCTTATCCCATGGATCATCCCGAAGGTTGTATTACCGTTGCTACGGTTCGACCCGAAACTATTTTAGGCGATGTGGCTATCTGCGTTAATCCTAAAGACGAACGATATAAAAAACTGCACAATCGTTTTGCGTTGATTCCTATTATTAATCGTAAAATACCAATTATTACCGATGAGTATGTGGACATGGAATTTGGAACAGGATGTTTGAAAATAACACCGGCTCATGATATTAACGACTATCAAATTGGACTAAAATATAAGCTCCCAGTAATTGATTGTTTAGAACCCAACGGTACCATGACAAAAGAAATGGGGGTGTTTGCAGGATTAGATCGATTTGAAGCCCGTAAAAAAATGGTTGCTTTAATAGAAAAGGAAGGATTGCTTTTAAAGAAAGAAGCCTATACCAATCAATTAGGGTATAGCGAACGAACAGACACCGTTATTGAACCTCGATTAAGTTTGCAATGGTGGGTAAAAATGTCTGATTTAGCAAAGCCCGCCTTGGATAGTGTTATGAAAGAAGACATCAAGCTCTATCCTACGAAATTTAAAAACCTTTATAAGCATTGGATTGAGAATGTCAAAGACTGGTGTATTAGTCGCCAACTCTGGTGGGGACACCGCATTCCCGCTTGGTACAATGAGCAAGGAGATATCTTTGTAGCAACATCATTAGAACAGTTATTAATAAAATATCCGCAGTTAAAAGAACAAAAGCTAAAGCAAGACGAAGATTGTTTAGATACTTGGTTCTCTTCGTGGTTGTGGCCACTTGAGGTTTTTAGAGGAATGTCAAATCCTGACAATAATAAAGATTTAGCCTATTATTACCCGACCAATACCTTAGTTACGGCACCCGAAATTATCTTTTTTTGGGTTGCTCGCATGATTATCGCCGGCTATAAATGGTCCAATACAAAGCCGTTTACTGATGTTTATTTTACAGGTATTGTACGCGACAAACAAGGTAGAAAAATGAGCAAGAGCCTTGGTAATTCGCCCGATCTTTTATCGTTAATTGAACAACACGGTTGCGATGCTACACGATTTGGTATTATGATTGCTTCGCCTGCCGGTAACGATTTACTATTTGATGAGGAACTGCTTATACAAGGTCGTAACTTCGTTAACAAAATGTGGAATGCCTCAAAACTGTTGTCGTTGTGGCAAGAAAAAGCAGACACAACACCAACGGCTAATATAGACAATGATTTTGCTATACAGTGGTTTGCTTGTCAATTAGAATCTGAAAAAATAAACATTCAAAAACTATTAGATAAATTCCAATTAAGTGAGGCTTTAAAAATTCTTCATTCTTTAATTTGGAATGATTTTTGTGGCTCTTATTTAGAATTAGTAAAAAATAGATTTAAAGGACAATCTGGTATTCCTAAAAATGTCGTTGAACAAAGCCAATTTTTCTTTGTGTCTATTTTACAGCTCTTGCACCCCTTCATGCCATTTATTACCGAAGAAATTGTACAAACCGTATTGGGCAAGGATAGAATCATACACAATCATCTTAACAAGCAAGCAATAAAAGTACAATCCTTAGTCGTTGACCCCTTGATGGCATGTCCAATTGCAAAGAGTGTCAACAAGGAAGAACTATTAAAAGCAGGAAGAGATTTTACTAACTTGACAACGAAGTACAGAAATGTTCTGCAAGACAATAATCTTAAATGCGAGCAACCAGTGTTTTTACAAACAGCCAACAAACAATTCTTTGAATATATCCAACCTTATGCAGCGTATCTCACAGGGTCTTTACAATATCCTTTAGAAATAACACAAACACCTATTCAAAGTGCATTAAAATTCACCTACGAAGGCATGATGGGATATTTTGTCCCTAACAAACCCAATGACCCCAGTGTACAAATTGCATCTTTAGAAAAAGACCTAGCTTATCAAGAAGGATTTTTAGCCAGCGTGCAAAAAAAACTCACCAACGAAAAATTTATTGCTAACGCCAAACCGGAAGTCATCGCCATTGAACAAAAGAAATTAGCCGATGCCCAAGAACGAATCGCAACACTGCAACTGGCTTTAAAGGATGTAAAAGGAGGGGTATAATCTTGATAAAATAATATGGAAGATAGTCAAAACAAAAAACTTGTTAGTTATTTACTTGGTGCCGGGGCTAGTGCACTGGCATTGCCCGTGGTGCGTGAAATACCTTATTTCCTATCACTTTTTAAAAAGTTTTTAGAAAATACTATACCTGAAGGGACAGATGAATGTTTGCCACACGGTAAAATACTTAAAAGTGAAATCCAAAAAAAATTACTTACGGGGATAGAATGGTTACATACCAATTCAAAACATTTAACTATTGATACTTTTGCTAAACAACTGTATTTACAAGGAGGAAAAGAAAATAAAGAAAAGGAGAAAACTAAAAATTACAAGCATCTTAAAGTTCTATTGGCAATGTTCTTTCTTTTTGAACAATATTGTGCTGATATAAAATATAAAACTATATCAGCAAAAGACAACCCTAAACCAAACGACCCTAAATTAAAGCAAGATCCAAGGTACGATGGGCTCTTAGCAAGTCTGTTAGAGAAACAAGATGGTAAATTTATTTTACCGGTTCAAGTAATGACTTGGAATTACGACATGCAGTTTGAACTTGCTTATCGCCGTTATTTAGATGAGAAACTATTTAAAGAGTCAATATGGTTAAAGCATGTAAACAATATAACAAATAGCTTTTTTACACACCTGAATGGAAACCTCAATTTTTATCGTGACATGAATAAGAATGTTAATAATGAAAATAGGTTGCAGCCAATAAATCAATATGTAGAAGCATCCAATAATAATTTACTAAATAGTGTCTGGACGGAAGTATGACAATATAGCACAGATAAGGGTTTTTATGACATT
>JASGCP010000082.1 GCA_030053995.1 Phycisphaerales bacterium | reverse complement strand
TTCAGACAAAAGAAAAAACATTTAAAGGTTCTAACCATTATTCATTAATAAAACCGCTGAGCACCGCAAAAAATGATTTATCCAATAATATAGAATAATTGTAAAAAGTTTTCTACATTTGCAAACTTTTTTAGCATGTTTAACTCATAAGTAACCTTGCACTCTATGAAAGTTAATTATCTCAAATTATTTTTTAAAAACCCTTTGCCTGATGGCGTAGATTTGACTTTGTTTAGAGTCGCTTGTACAAACCTAAACCCTTCTCCATTAATTCATCATCACGAGCCCGAAGCCGACCAGTTAAGGTACCAATATCCGTTAATTCAATTTAAGCGTACTACGGATAATCGACCGTACATTATTGCTTTTCATGAGGGTATTGAAGAAGTTTTGAAAATTGTAGCTAATCCTAAAAAAAATATACAACTCCATGCACATCGCTACAATTTGGAAGTAGCCAATATGGGCATTACCCCTTACAATGTTCAAATTTGGGATAACAGTTTTAATTATGCACTCACCGATTGGCTGGCACTTAATCAAAAAAATTATCAGGCTTATTTTAATACAATCCACCTCACCGATAAAATAGAACTTTTAGAAAAAATTCTTACGGCTCATATTCTATCTTTTGCTCAAGGCATTGGGATTCATATTAATCAGTCCTTATCAGTGAAGCTCATAAAAATAGTGAGCCAAACACAGAAAAAATATAAAGGGGTATCGCTACATAGTTTTAGGCTTCAGTTTGCAACTAATATTTCTTTACCGAATTATATTGGTCTTGGTAAATCGTCAGCCTTGGGTTTTGGTGTGGTACAAGGTTTAAAAAATAAATACCCTCAAAAAAATCTGTCCGAAATTCATGACACCAACACCATGCGTATAGACGAATAAAATTTATTTATGCAATCTTACGAAAAATTATTTTTAGATTCTTTGATGAGTTGCTTGCCAACGCAGGTTCAACAAACAATTAAGTATATAGGCAATTCACAATATACAGACCTTATTACTAAGGCTAAAAAATGGGCTTTAGGTGGTGGCACGCCCAATAAAAATTATAACGGCAATCTTCATTCTGTATTTAATACACTTCAAGGGCATAATGCAACTAATAATGCAACCAAAAGATATTTAGGGCAGTCGCTAACAATTTTAAACACAATAACACCGGTAGATAATCCTCAGGCTTGTGATTTCAGTAGTCAGTTTAGTAAAGATTACCAACAACTCCAAAATAAATCTGCCGAATCTGTACTGGCACTGATGCAATATTACTATACTTACACTGCTTGCGGTTACCAAGGTTTAGAAGATATTTCATTGTACCAATTAGCAAAGACTACGGCAGGATTAGCCGTAGCTTTAGCCGATGCTCAGGACGATAAACTACTTTTTATTGGTGGTGATTTAAGTGGTATTCAAGATTATATTTATAGCATCACTTCTAAGTCTGCCAGTAAAAATTTAAAAGGTCGTTCTTTTTACTTACACATTCTTGTAAGCACGGTTATTGAAACTATTTTAGAAAAATTATCTATTCCTCGAGCTTCTGTTATTTATCAATCAGGAGGCGGATTCTATATTATTGCCCCGCAACGCTGCAAAGACAAATTAAAAGAAGTAAAAACTGATCTTTCGGATAAACTTTATAAAGCCCATAAACATCAACTGTTTTTAGCTATTGATAGCATTACAATATCTGTTCAAGATACTGCTGGCAACTCTTTATCTGATCAATGGAAGGCACTTGGTGAAGCACTTAATAAAGATAAAAGACGCAAGTTTGTTAATAAGTTTTCAGAATTATTTACGCCACAAAAAGTATCGCAAGAAAAGATAGATTGTTGTACAGGACAAGAAATAGATGAGAATGAGGGATTCGAGACATTTAATGACGAAGATAATGAAGGGGGACAACAGCTTTATGTTTCTAAACTGACTAAACAACTGATTGAATTAGGGGGGGCATTAAAAAATGCAGACATTTTTGTATTAACTAAGGAGCAGCCAAGAGAGCAAAAAAATGGGTTTCCTATCCTTGATAAATATTTCTATACATTTAGTAAAGAACAATGGGCAGGTGCAAAAAACCAATTCACGAGTGCTATCGTTACCGTTCTTAATAATACAGACCATTTTAAAAAACTGTTGCTTGAAAGTACAAATAATACAATCCTTTTTGATTACTACGGGGGGAATGATTATCCAACTGAACAATATAAGCATGAGCCTAAGTCCTTTGATGAATTAGCGGGGGGAGGTTCTTATAAACGCATTGGTGTTTTGCGTATGGATGTTGATAGTCTCGGCAGTTGCTTTCAAAATGGGATTGAAGAAAACAAAAGAACCTTAGCTCGTTATAGTACGCTGAGCAATAGCCTTGATGTATTTTTTAAAGGCTATATTAATACTTTGTGGGCTAGTAAAGAAGATTATAAAGAGCATATCTCTATAATCTATGCCGGTGGCGATGACCTATTTATTGTCGGTCGCTGGGATTATACAATTAATTTCGCCGAAGAATTAAAAGAAAAATTTGCACAATATACAGCGGGCAATTCTAAGATGTCCTTATCGGCGGGTATGGCAATTGTGCACGGTAAATTTCCTATTCATAGAGCCGCAGAATTAGCCGATGGTCTTGAAAAATCAGCTAAAAATCATAAATGGTTGAACAATAATAATCCGCAAGAAAAAAACAGCTTCGACTTTTTGGGTAAACCTTTAGCATGGGGCACAGAATTTAAAAAGGTTAAGGAATTGCAAGAAAAATTAGTCGGATTCATTGGCAATAACCACTTACCAAAATCCTATCTCGAAAAAATTACTACGCTTTATGACATGAAGCAGGAGGAAGAAAAAAAGCCTACCGAACAGCGAAAGCTCAATTGGATGTGGATGTTGGTGTATGATGTTGCAAGAAATAAACCTAAAGATGCTGTTGCTCTTAACTTTGTAAACGATAATAAGAATAAAATTCTTAATGCTACGAGTGGCAACAATCCTACAAGCATAAGACAAGGTTATGACGATTTGGATATTTTAGCACTCGCTTGCCGATGGGCTGAATTGCTTGTTAGAACAAATAAAAATGATAATAATTAATAATAAAATATAGTATTATGCCACCAGATTATCCTCGTAAAAATCGTCCTTATCAAAATAATAACAACCCTCAAAATCGACCAAATCAACAGGGTGGGAATAATCGTATAGGGGGCGGTGGGGCACACTATGCGGCAAATAACCATGATAGGCAGGAACAGCAAAAACAAGGTTTTAAGCCATCTTGGATAACTGTTGGTTTAGATCAAGAAGGTGTTACATGGATTAATGAATTTGCTAAAGAATTAGTGGAAAAAGAACTTACCACCTCGCAGTTTAGAAATATTTTTGGTGAAGTAAGAATGATTCAAAGTAAAGAAGACCGAAAACAAAGAGTACAAAGAGTAAGCCTCCTTGTACCAAAGATAGCGTATGCTTGGGCTAGAAGTAAAAGCAACAAGAGAGATGGTAGTTTCCCAGATGATTTTAAGGTAAAATTAGATGAATCTTTAAAATTGGTTTTATCAGCTCAAGGTGATCAATTTGATAAGACTTTTAATAATTTTGTAGATTTTTTAGAGGCTGTCTTAGCATATCATAAGGCCTACTCTGAAGATAATAAAAAACCATCTAACATCAATGTTTAAATAAAAAAAACAATAAAATTCTTCAATATGCACAAATTAACAAAGAAAATATTTATAGAAGGCACTATACAAGTAAAAACGGGAATTAGAATTGGTGGTAGTAGCTCGAGTATGTCAATTGGTGGCGTGGATAATATCATTATTCGTAATCCAATAAATAATCATCCCTATATACCCGGTAGCTCTATTAAAGGTAAAATGCGAAGTTTGATTGAGCAAGAATTTGGTGAAATAACTATAAAAGATGGCAAGAATCTTCCCTCCGATAATGCAACACATTTATCTTGCAGATTATTTGGAGCAAGTGCTGACAAAAATAATAATGCGAATAAACACCCTTCTCGTCTCATTGTACGCGATTCCAAAATGAACACAACAAATGAAGATCGATTTAAAAATTGTGACACTCTCTTTGCAGAGATTAAAACCGAAGTTGTTATTGACCGAGTAACTGCAAGGGCTACACCTCGTTCTATTGAACGGGTACCAGCCGGTGCAGAGTTTTCACTTGAATTAATATTGAATATTTTTGAAGGTGAAGATGAACAAGAACTCATGAAAGGGGTATTTACAGCACTCAAATTAGTAGAAGACGATTATTTAGGTGGTGGTGGCTCAAGAGGTAACGGTCAGGTTAAATTTTCTATAGCTAAACTATATGAAAAGGACGGAGACTATTACAAAAACTTAAGAGAAAAAGGTAAGTGTCTTACAGAAAAATACAGAACAGAAATAGCTCATTTTCCTTGCCCTCAACAAAACGCTTAATCTTCCACTATGCAATGCTATCGTTTAACTTTTACAGAGCCTTTGTTATGTAGCAAAACCGGTACTGATTATGCTGATATTGAATCCTTTGTACATTCTGATACACTAAAATCCGCACTCTTGGTTCAGGCTTTTCAGGTAGGGCTTTCAAAAGAAAAAGCGACGGATTTTTTAGACGCATTTACTATTAGTTCGGCTTTTCCGTTTTATAACAATCATTTGTTTTTTCCGAAACCCTGTCTCAAATTGCCCATTAATCAAGATGAAAGAAATGACGACAATGAATCTAAGAACAATAAAAAATTTAAGAAAATTGCCTTCATTGAGGCGGAATCCTTCTTTGCTATTTTAAATAGCAAACAACTCAATGGTCGCAAGGATGAGTTTTACGATAAATCCGGTAAATTTCTGTTTCATACCCAACAGAATTCTAAGGATATAATAATTTATAAAGAAGAAGAAGTGCAACACGCTCGTATCAACGGGGTTGAAAATTCAATGCCCTATTTTACAAGCCACTTACGCTTTACAGAAGGAGCAGGTTTATTTTTCTTAGTCCATTGGAATAGCGATGATTATAAAAAAATATTTGAAAGTGCTTTAGCCTTACTTGGCGACACCGGCTTAGGAGCATATAAAACAGTAGGGCACGGAAAATTTTCTTTTAAACAAGATGAAAAAGATTTTACTGGTCTCACACCTACAACGGCAAATGCCCTTTGTAATTTATCGCTCTACATTCCTTCCAAGGAAGAAGCAGAGGAGTTAAAAAAAGATGACCACAAAAATATTTTATCATACAATCTTGTAAAAAGAGGTGGCTATATTACCTACGCCGAAGATAGTTCAAAAACAAGCTGGCGTAAAAAAAGCATTTTTAGTTTTGCTGAAGGATCGATATTTCCGCACGAATCTTTAAAAGGAGAATGTGCAGACTTAAAACCCTGTCCAGACTTAAAAACCAATGATGCTGTAACCCACGCTATTTACAGAGACGGTCGTGCATTGTTTATTCCTGTTTTTATCAATAACAACACCCATGGCAACAATTAAATTAACCGCCCTTACACCCATACATATTGGTAATGGCAATAATTACACCAGACCAGAATATTTGAAAGAAGGGAATAGATTATTACTCATTGATGATCAAAAACTCTATGAGCAAATACCAGAAAAAGACCGTAACAAAGAAATGATGGGTTGGGCAAATGACGTCCAAGCAATGAGGCAAATTGATACTTTATTAACAAGGTTAGGTATTAACACCGTCGAAGTTAAAAATGCCATTGCTAAACGCTCCATTCCTATTGCCCCTAATACAACTAATACAAATTTAGAAATAACCAATAACGGTAATATTCGTCAACAAATTTATACCGGTTCTGGAAAGCCTTATATACCCGGGTCTTCACTAAAAGGGGCAATTGCAAGTGCCTTGTTAGGGGCAGTAGCAGAGAATATAGCTTTCAACGACACAGTATCGCGCGATAGAAATAATCAAATGCTAACTGATAGAAGAGGGCAATATAAACATGATGATAAACTAATACAAAAAACATATTTTGGAAATATAAATGATAGGAACAACAATAATCCCATTTTTAGATTTTTGCAAGTCGGCGATGCAGAGTTTAAGGAGGGTGATACTGAAATAAGGCAGGTAAATGGATCGACATTACATCGTGATCCGAATAATTATCGCTGGGATAGTATAACAAGTATGGAACATAATCTCAACAATCTAATAGAATGTATAACAAGAAAAAGTGAGGCAATTTTTAGAATTAACGATATAAGTCAGACTTTAACCCCCAAGCATGAAATTATACGAACAAGTATGCGAAATACGGTGAGGGCTGATCGCCTTGATAATCTGAATTTGAATACATTATTTGAAAAAATAAATCAAGGAACACTTGGTACTATAGAAAATTTGTCTGCTAAATTAAGCAAATTTAGTCCGGATGATAGTCAAATTTTAACAGTATTTTCTAAAACGATTACAACATATATTAAAGATCAAAATAATACTACTTGCATTCTTCGTCTTGGGTGGGGTAGTGGCTATGATTTTATTACAGGTGGATGGCAAAGGAAGATGAGTGATCGCGATCGAAATAATTTATATGATTCGTTAAAAAGGGGCGGGGCTATGAATCCATTCCCCTATCCCAAAACAGTTCGTACAACAGGTGGCATGCCGTTAGGTTTTGTGAAATTGGAAATAATATAGTCGATAATTTTCACCTTCTCGTCCCCCATCTTTGCGGATTGCTATTGATATAATCGATAGTCTGTTGAGGGGTTGTGGTGTTATAAATAATATAGATAATTAACAATTAGCCGTTTGAAAATAAAAACACCTTAATAGAGGCTTATAGAAAAAGTAATGTTTAATTTAATCATTACAGAAAGATAATAGTTTATTCAAACCTACTTCTTCAAGAAAAGGAATAATACCATCAAAACAACTCCAGCTGTTGCAACACCGGCGTGCGTGGTGTCAGTTCGCGGTCTTTAAAATAAATAAAATTTTGAAAGTGATGATCGGTAAGTTCAATGATACCGATCTGTCCTTTTTCTGGCAATAATTTTATAACGCGTTCGATATGTGTTTTTTTATTTTCTGGGCTCAAACAATAACGCACATACATTGAAAACTGAAACATACTAAAGCCGTCTTTACGAATTTCCTTTCTAAACTGATTGGCTATTCTTTTTTCTTCTTTTGTTACGGTAGGCAAATCGTAACACACCAACAACCAAGACATAGTTGATAATTTTTAATACATGAGACATTTAGTTATTCCTAATCCATACAGGGCAAATTTAACTTTCGGGTATCGCCTAAAAAGCAACTGGCAAGCGAATGGGCTGAATATTCTATGGCGGTCATGATATTAAATTTCTGATTATGCAACATAACCTCCACCAAAGGAATAGCCAGCAATTTTTTACGCACGGTTAAATCATCCAATAAATAATAATTATTGTCTTGTACAAGTTCACAAACAATTTTATCCACAAAAGGGCGGTAAGGCTCCATTAAATCATCAGCCAAGCAATAAGCATTATATTTATTGTGATGATGTATTCCAAAGGTTGGATGCAAGCCACTCATAACCAAGGCTCGAGCGGTCATAGAACGCAAAATAGTGTAACCATAATTTAACAACATATTGGGGGGATTACCAAAGCGCTCCCGCTTAAATTCTGGAATAGTTTTAAAGAGACGCCGCCAATAGTAAGCGGCTGCAACGGCTTCGTTATTGTATTGATCACCTGAGCTTACAGAATGTTCACATTGCAACATAAAATCAACAGGTATCTGCAAGGTTTTAAGCAGACTGGCCTGATTATGAATTTTCATAACAACAAGCTGTTGCCAAAGATTTTTTTTAAGTGGCTCGCTTGCTTCTACTTGAAGGTGGAATCGTCTTGTTTGGTCGGTATGAGATTCAAATGGCAACAGTAAACCTGCAGGCATTCGTTTATCATTACAAATAACCATCGCCACATGATAACTTAAAAATTTGTTAAGGGTACAGTGCGTTATTTTGATACGGGGATGATCTAACACCACCATGGCTATATCTTCAATGGGGGTTTTAATAACATCATCGTTATGCGGATTTGTAAAACACAACTGCTCCAACTCTGTTTGCAAGTAAGCAGGGCTAGCAAAATATAAAGTTCTTTTTTGCATAAAATAGTTAAAAAGTTTATAATAGCAGTTTGACAAAAAAAAAGTGAAAAGGTTTAATAAATTGACCAATTATTTTTTTGTACAGGTTGAACAAAGCTAAAAAAGCACTAAAATACCCCCCAATAAGCAAATAACTGCTACAATTTAACTGCCCATCTACGCGGTAAAAGCCTACTTAACATAATATATTAGGATTGTAAAAAATGCTATTATTTATGTGGATGAATGAAAAAAAGATGTATTTTTGCAATCGTAATTGAAGGCTATTTGACATATAAGTAATTGATTATTAATTGCGTTTTTCAGAGTCTGCTGTCGACACCTTCCACTTTAACGGGGATTACAACTCATTATGAAACCACCAATAATCCCAACTACTAGCTGTCGACACCTTCCACTTTAACGGGGATTACAACCCATTACTACCCACGCCATCACTGGTTACTGGTGCTGTCGACACCTTCCACTTTAACGGGGATTACAACTTGCATCTTCAGGAATGCGAAACCCTAACTTGCTGTCGACACCTTCCACTTTAACGGGGATTACAACATATAAAAATCCTTTAAATTAAGTTTTGAAGCTGTCGACACCTTCCACTTTAACGGGGATTACAACCCTTTTGGCGCTGCAAATTGTGAGCCCTTTGCTGTCGACACCTTCCACTTTAACGGGGATTACAACACTAAAATATATCTAAATTCAACTTAGATAGCTGTCGACACCTTCCACTTTAACGGGGATTACAACTGATTTAGTTTTACATTTTAATATAAATGCTGTCGACACCTTCCACTTTAACGGGGATTACAACACGTAGAATAATTTAATACAATACTTAATCGCTGTCGACACCTTCCACTTTAACGGGGATTACAACAAAACTTGCTTGCTTACATTTGCATTTTTGTGCTGTCGACACCTTCCACTTTAACGGGGATTACAACTAAAGAACATACCTAGTCCAGTGACAATAAGCTGTCGACACCTTCCACTTTAACGGGGATTACAACCTAAGAACCGATTAAAGTTACCCTTTACTTGCTGTCGACACCTTCCACTTTAACGGGGATTACAACTTTGTTAATTCTTCATTTCCCAAAATGAAGCGCTGTCGACACCTTCCACTTTAACGGGGATTACAACCAGCGATTATAGAAAGTAGTAACATAAAAAAGCTGTCGACACCTTCCACTTTAACGGGGATTACAACCCAAAACTTTTTACGTGTGTGTGTTTCATAATGCTGTCGACACCTTCCACTTTAACGGGGATTACAACTTGTAACCTGAAATGTTATTAAAACAATCAGGCTGTCGACACCTTCCACTTTAACGGGGATTACAATTGATGGTGGTCAATTAACAGAAAGAGTTAAAGCTGTCGACACCTTCCACTTTAACGGGGATTACAATTTAAATTCAAGAACCATATTTCTCATGTCATGGCTGTCGACACCTTCCACTTTAACGGGGATTACAACTAGTTATAAGTGGTTAGT
>JASGCP010000081.1 GCA_030053995.1 Phycisphaerales bacterium | reverse complement strand
CATTTTCGATAGCCACTTCGTTCGCCTTGTTTTGCAACACCCTTCCTCTGAGGGCAAAGGCTATACGCTCAATGGTAATCAATATGAAAGTGAGCTAAATTACCCGCTCTTTTCGTCAAAGACCCGATTTATTCAAGGAAGACATATTAACGATAGAAAAATCAATAAATTGCGTGCAGGCGTACAATTAAATTACTTTGTTTAATGATGCTAAGGTCTGATTAAACTCTTCCCAAATATTTTTTACAACACTTGAAGCACTAACAATATCCTTAATGATGCTACTAACCTGACCGATTTCTAATTCGCCATCCTTTAAGTCACCTTCAAGCATTCCTTTTTTAGCACGATATTTACCCAACAAAGTATGTAACTCATCGGAAGTTGCACCGCGCTCTTCAGCTTCTTTAACAGCAAGAGCAAAAGGATTTCTTAATAGTCTTACTGCCCCAATTTTTTTCATTTGTAATAAGGTGTCGCCCTCTTCTGCTTCAACGATACTATTTTTAAAGTTTATATGAGCGGATGCTTCGTGGGTACAAACAAATCGCGTACCTACTTGTACCCCTTCTGCCCCCAAAGCAAAACAAGCAAGCATTTGCCGACCTGTTGCAATACCCCCTGCTGCAATAATGGGCAATTGAACCGTATTTTTAATTGCATTAATAAGAACTAAAGTTGTTGTTTCTTCTTTACCATTATGCCCCCCTGCTTCAAATCCCTCTGCAACAACCGCATCACAACCAGCATCCTGTGCCTTCAGGGCAAACTTAGAACTACTTACTACATGAACAACGGTACTACCCTTAGCTTTCAATTGATTAATATAGGCTTTAGGACTACCGGCACTGGTAAAAATAATGGGTACTTCATGTTTAAGAATAACATCTATTTGCTGTTGTAATTCAGAGAAAAAAAGTGGTAAATTGACCGCAAATGGTTTGTTCGTTGCTTGCTTACATTTAACAATATGTTCTTCTAACAAATCAGCACGCATACTCCCCGCACCAATCATTCCTAATCCGCCGGCATTAGTAACAGCACTAGCCAAACGCCAACCACTAACCCATACCATACCTGCTTGAATAATAGGATATTCAATCTTAAAAAGTGTGCAAACACGATTTCCTGTCATAAACAATTAATTATTTAAAAAAAGAGACCCCTAAAATTGTATATCAATGATGCGATTGCATATTTTTCTATAATTGTATGAAAAGAGACTACAAGCATACCGTAATTTTATATCCCTTTCTATTCTATTGAACACAATCATAAAAACTAAGCAAGATTAATTTCAGTGTTATCACCAATATTGAGCACTAAACTTTGTCCTCTTAAAGCCACATCACTACCAATTAAAGAATTATCTAAAACGGTGTTGACAATATTCGAATAAGAACCGACAATTGAATTTGTAATAATAGAATGTTCAATAATTGCTTTAGATTCAATGGTTACATAGGGACCAATAATTGCATTTTTAATTTCACAAGAAGGATGAATACTAATTGGTGGAATAAGAACGGTATTGATAAAAGGGTGTGTAGGCTCTGGTAGTATGCCACTATAAAATTTCTTTAGAAAAAAAGCATTTGTTTCAATAATCGTTTCTATTTTACCACAATCGTACCAATTATTAATTTTAAAAGCTTTAAACAAACATTTATGCTGAATCATCAAATTCAGAGCATCGGTAAGATTATATTCGCCATCTGTATGGTGGACATTTTGATTTTTATAAATGCTCTTGCAAGATTCAAACAATTGTTTACTATCTCTGATAACATAAATACCAACCAAGGCATAATTACTTCTTGGTATTTCGGGTTTTTCTACCAGGATATCAATCATCATATTATGCTCGTTAAATGTAGCGATACCGAAATTCCGGGGATCGTCTACTTTTTTAACACCTAAAACATTACAAGATTCGTGGAATAATTCCTTAGCATCATACTCACAAATAACATCTCCTAAAATAATGATCACCTCTTCATTACCAACAATCGGTTCTGTTAGTGCAACCGCGTGTGCTGTACCTAACCGTTCATCTTGTTTAACAAAATGTGCTTTAATATCAGGAAATTTTTCAGTTACATAGTCCTGTATTTTTTCACCAAGATAGCCAATAACAAAAATAAACTCAGTAATCCCTGCGGCACGCAATTGTTCAATATTAATACTGAGAATCGTCATACCGGCAATGGGTATTAATGCTTTCGGTTGGGTATAAGTATGGGGTCTTAATTTCTTCCCTACACCAGCAACAGGAATAATTGCTTTCATTGAATAATTAATAATAACAAAAAATCGCGTTATTACCCCTATCAGCAATAACGCGATTGATTAAAAATAAAAAACTCATCGACCTTGCCAATGTCCTGGAATCCAAAAATGTCCGCGTGGTCCTTCTTCTTCCCAATGTCCTGGGACCCAATAGAAATTAGGACGCGGTCTTGACCAATAACCATCGACTTGTACATAATTACCGCCTCTCCAAACCCATTCTGGTCCAACCCAAACCCACCCCGGATGGGGAACTGGGGGATGCGGTCGTTCAATAAAAACAGGTCTTACGCGCACATAAAAACGCTGTGCATAACAACCGGTAAAAGTCAAAAAAACAAGGGATACTATGAAAAATAATTTTTTATAACTCATAAAAAAAAATTAATATAAAATAAAAGCAAGTTAATAAACTTTAATACATAGTTTTAGAGATTTTTATTTTTTTTATAAATACGCTTTAAGTTTTCTAACTTATATGTTATCATCTTACGATATAAAGTTCGTTCACTAATACCCAATTCGATAGCAGTTTTTCGTTTTTGAAAACGATGTTTTTGAAGTGCTTTAATAATCATATTTTTTTCCTGTGTTTCAATATTTAGATGGTCATCTACACCATGGTACTTATCAGATAATTGTGTTATCACCACCGGCTTTTCATAAGGAACGACCGTCGGCATATTAGCTTTAACAACTTTTGATTGATCACCTGAATTATTAGATATAATTGTATCAAGTGCATCGGTCATCGATAAATGATCGTCCGTATCTTCAAATATTTTTTTCTGTGTGCTAGCCGTAAGTGACGGATTCCTGAGTATCTCTAAAAACATCTTTTTAAGTTCCGTAACATCTTTTTTCATGTCAAAAAACAATTGATACAATATTTCGCGTTCATTTTGAAATACCGGTGATGTTCCTGAATGTATATCATTAGTTGGTGGCAATAGCGATAAAACTTGGTTTTGTTGCGGTAAAAAATCCTTTAAAATATCGGTGGTTATTTGTTTTTGAGGAGCAAGAACAGAAATTTGTTCTGCTATATTTTTCAACTCACGCACATTCCCTGGAAAATGATAATTCTGCAACATGGTTATCGCATCGGTATCTAAAGTAACCGTAGGGGCTTTATACTTTTCAGAAAAATCATAAGCAAACTTTCTAAATAAAAGATAGATATCTTCTTTTCTATCTTTGAGTGAAGGGACGCGAATAGGCACCGTACACAGACGATAATAAAGATCTTCACGAAATTTATTTCGCTGACTTTGCTCTATCAAATTTCTATTGGTGGCAGCTATAACACGTACATTTGTTTTTTGTACAACTGATGAACCTACACGAATAAATTCGCCCGTTTCTAAGACCCTTAATAGGCGAGCCTGTGTACCAAGTGGCATTTCCCCTACTTCATCTAAAAATATAGTACCATCATTAACAGTTTCAAAATAACCTTTACGAGCATCTACCGCACCGGTAAACGATCCCTTTTCGTGTCCAAACAACTCAGAATCAATTGTTCCTTCAGGTATTGCACCGCAATTAACAGCAATAAACGGCTTAAATTTTCTATTGGATAAACTGTGAATGACCTGTGAAAATACCTCTTTACCTACACCACTCTCTCCAATAATCAAAACAGTTAAATCTGTTTGTGATACTTGTACGGCCGTTTGCAAGGCATGCAATAAGGCCGGTGCATTACCTATAATATTAAATCTATTTTTAACGGACTGTAAATCCATGACTACCTAATTTTTTTATACAAAGGTAATTTTTTTTATATAATGTCTATTAGTGAATTTAGCTTCCTATAATAACAATTGAGTTTAATTCGTATGTAGCAACCTTAATAATACACATAGTATAAAGAAACGCTATTCGTGGTGGTATTTGCACAAATAAGATTGACCTACATTGTATATTTTTGTGGCAATAAGAAAAATAAATAGGTTTTTCATATCGCCCCCTTTCTCTATCTCATTCGCAACTACGCTTTCAATCGATAGAGAAAGAGGAGGATACACCCCCTACATAAACTAGTCAAATTAAACACCTAAGGAATACAGCATTCATAATAGCAAGGGCAACCTATACCTGCATCACAGTTACCTTTACAAAGCAGATAAAAGATAGAAAAACATACTTTACAACTCCCTCCCGTAACTTTTTTCATTTCATGTTTTTTTACTTCTTGTCTTGACATAAAAACCCCTAAACTTGTTTGTTTTTGTTTCATAAAATATTTTTCATTAATAAAATAGAACCCTTTACATTAGACTAACAAAAACAACAAATGTTACAATATTATCAGAAACAAACCCTACATACAAAATAGATAAACTAAACACTCAATGATTTAACTATTATCACAACATGGGATATAGCAAAGACATCCTGCACCAGCTGCACAGCCACCTCCACAAACGCCAATTAAGGCAGAAAAACATGCACTACAACTGCCACCTGTAATTTTTTTCATTTCATGTACTTTTATTTCTTGTCTTGACATGAAAACACCTAAACTCGTTGACTTTTGTTTCATAAAAAATATTTTTGATTAATAAAATAGTGTTCTTTATATTGGATTAACAAAAACCAAAAAGGTTAAATTATTGTTAAAGGTTTTTTACCACCCAATTTCTAAAATATTCTGAAGGGCTAATTCTACCTGATCATACTGAAATATAAATCCTGCATCTAAAAGATTCTGCGGATAGGCATTTGAACTCGATAGTACTAAAGTAGGATCAACACCTTGGGTATAACACAATATTTTGACGGTCCAATTCGGTAAACTTGGTAAGATAGGTCTTTTCAGTAGCTTGCTAAGGGTATCAGTCAATTGCTTTTGCGTAATAGCATTGGGACTCGCAACATTATACACCCCTTCTAATGAATTGAGTAATATAAATTCAAATACCTGCATTAAATCGTCTATGTGAATCCAACTTATAGAAGGTGCAGGCTTCCCTAATGAAAAACCTAAAAAATACTTATTGAGTTTAATTAATGGTGGTAAATAACCTGCCGTAGGTGCAAATGGTAATCCAAGTCGTAGAATAGTTTTTTTAGTATTAGGGAGATGTATCTTTAAAAAACTTGCTTCCCACTGTTCACAAACACTTGCTAAAAAATCATAACCAACAGCAGCTGTTTCATTGCATGACACACGCGTATCGCCATAAATACCAACGGCACTTATTTGAATAAACATTTTAGGAGGTCGGCTCAGTTCGTTAATAACACGACAGAGCAAATCAGTACTATGCGTCCTACTATCAATTATTTTTTTTTTATTAAACCGATGATAAATACAATTGATACTTTTACCGGTTAAATTAATCACCGCCACACTATCTTCTAAAAACCCTTTCCAATTATCGCTCGTTTGGCTGTTCCAATATACCCAAGTATAATTTGAATGATTAAGCCGATGCGGGTAACGCGTTAAAATAACTATCTTATAGCCCTTTTGATGAAAATAAGATGCTACATAACTACCAATAAACCCCGATCCACCGGCAATGACAATTGTTCCTAGCATCTGCTTACGACTTTCAATATTAGTTTGTAGTTTTTTGTTGTACCGTAGTATCTAAATCATTGATAATAGTTTGTACATCATCTTCGGTAGCCGTAATTTTATCTTTGCAAACTTTTATGAGTATCGCCGCCCGTTTTACTTTACTGGCTAACTGATCTAAAGATATGTTTCCCGTTTCAATATCCTTGACAATATCTTGCAACTCTTTAAATGCCTGCTCATAATTAATATTGGGATTCATAAAATTATTTTTAGCGGTAAAGTTATGTTTTAAAACCTATTTATTACTGAACTAACTTTCATGACCTAAATAATTTTACATAGTGCTCAAAGACAAAGATTCTATTGCGTTTATAGCCTGTAGTTTCTATCAATATTGCTAATTTTATAAAATCGTGTACAAGCCGAGTAGCTGTACTAAAACTAATTTTTAATGCATCTACAATGCTTGTTGTATCGGTTATAGGACTGCTATACAAATAATTCAAAAATTGCTTAGCTAACCGTTGCTTTTTACCTAAGGTAATAATCTTGGTTTCTACATCAGTTCTTAATGCAATAATTTGTTTAAATGTCTTAATTGAATTTTCTGCTGTCATCCTTACACCTTCCAAAAAAAACTGCAACCAATGTTCTAAATCATTGTGCGTTCTTACATTGGTAAGGTTACTATAATAGTAATCTTTATTTTTCTCTAAAAACTCTGATAAGTAAAGGGTAGGTTTTGTTAGCAATCCAAAATTTACCAAATAAATGGTAATCAACAAGCGCCCTATTCTACCATTTCCATCCAGAAAAGGATGAATAGTTTCGAACTGATAATGCACAATAGCGATCTTAACTAAATGAGGTAAATTAGTGTTATCGCTATGAATAAATTTTTCAAGGTCTGCCATGTATTCTAAAACGCCTTCTGGGTGCGGTGGTATAAAACGAGCATCTGCTAAACTACTACCGCCTATCCAATTTTGGCTCGTTCGGAATGTGCCAGGCATTTTGTGTTTACCGGGTACACCTTGTAAGAGTATTTCATGCGTTTGTTTAATTAAACGATTACTTAAAGGTAAATTCGACAAAGCGGTAGTAGCATTATTCATCGCCGCTATATAGTTTTGTACCTCATCCCAATCATCTTTTTTTCAGGTTCTATATTGTCAGATTTTTGCAAAGCATCATCTATATTGGTTTGCGTACCTTCTATACGACTACTATTTGTTCCTTCCTTAGTTATATGCATGCGTATAAAAAAATCCACATCAGGTATAAGTTGACTATACGCATTCAATTCCCCCAACTGCCTATCGGCTTTGCTAAGTGCCAATGTTACGGCATCGCTATCCAAATGCCATGTTTTTTCGATATAATTAGGCTCAAAGCTACAATATTGGTAGCGTTGCACTTCCTTACCGGCTTGAAATTGCTTTATGCTCATATTAGTTTAAATGAAAATAAAAAATGTATATTTTCACTTAATTAGCATTTTACTGGTTACTACTTCGTTGATTAAATAGGTATTGTCTGAACTATGATTTTATTGATTTGTTTGATAACTATTCTTTGTATCAATGCTATAAAGAAATTATTTGTTCTATGACGCGGTATGTGAACAACTTAGCTCAATTTCAAATTGATTATCATTGAGGATATAGTCAAAATGCCCGCAAAGGACTGGCGATGCAAAACAAAGCGAACGACCTACCATCGAAAATAAGTGGTTGTGAATATATTATATTAATTGCCATACCAACTTAATTTCAGTTACCTTTAACAAGGCAACACAATCTTCATCTGCTAAAATACCCATCTACATGTATAACACAAAAAACAATCAATTACCATTAGATGATTTGCTGGTGATCGATTTTACGAATGCCCTCAGCGGTCCATATTGTACCATGATGTTGGCTGATAACGGTGCACGCGTTATTAAAATTGAAAGATTAGTTACCGGCGATAGCTTAAGAAACGCGGCTCCTTATGATCAAAACGGCGACTCTTTATTCTTTTTTTCTGTAAATAGAGGGAAGGAAAGTATTGCACTCGATTTAAAAAATATCAGCGATTTGGCACTAATCGGAAAAATTATCTGCAAAGCTGACATCTTAGTTGAAAATTTTAGACCGGGTGTTATGGATAAACTAGGACTTGGTTATAAAGCTGTTTGCAAAATTAATCCCAACATCATCTACGCTTCCATATCGGGCTTCGGACATACTGGACCTTTACAACATGCACCCGGATTTGATACGGTTATTCAAGGCGTTTCGGGATTAATGAGTGTAACCGGTAATATTAATGAACATCCGGTTAGAGTAGGCGTTCCCATCGCTGATATTAGTGCTGGCATGTGGGGGTACATGTCCATCATGACGGCATTAGTAGGTTACAAGAAGCACGGAAAAGGGGCACATGTAGATTGCTCCATGTTAGACGGACTGTTTGCCATGTTGCCCGCAGATATAGCCGAATATACGGTCAATGGAGAAATAGCACAGCGGAGTGGCAATGTTGATCCGGCTGCTGCCCCCTTTGGTGCTCACGAAACAAAAGATCGCGATATTATTGTATGTTGTTTAGGCGAAAAACTATGGTATGCTTTTTGTCATGCTATTAACATGCCTGAACTAATCAAAGATAAACGGTTTGAAGATAATAAAGATCGAATAAAAAATAGACTGACTTTAAGAAGTATTCTTATCAACAAGTACAAAGAGAAAACTGCACAAGAATGGCAAACAATATTTACAAACGCAGGAATACCTAATGGTCTTATTTTAAATATTCAAGAAGCCTGCGAACAGCCACAAATAAGTGCACGAAATATGCTCATACAAACTGGTGGGAGAAAATTAGCTGGCAATCCTATGAAAATAAGTGCTTATGATGACCCAACCGTTCGATTGCCAGCACCTACTTTAAATCAACATGGTGCTAAAATTCGTAAAGAATTTAATGAATAAATATACTACTATGCCACTTGCTATCTATGATTTTAAAAATAAAATATCGACGATCACCTTTAATAGAAATGATAAACGGAACGCCTTTAATAAAGATATGTGTGGTACCATCATTGAATATATCAACAAGGCACAGGATGATCAAGCGTCCTTAATTGTATTAAGAGCTACAAAGCATGCATCGGTTTGGAGTGCAGGGCATGATTTAAGCGAATTAAAAGCAGGTGAAGATTTTACAAAGGATCCCCTACAAAAAATGTTTGATGCCATTGTGTCGTCTCCCCTACCCGTTATAAGCATGGTTGAAGGTAATGTATTTGCAGGTGGCTTTTTGTTGTTGTTATTTTCTGACATGGTTATTGCATCAAGTGAATCGAGTGTTGCCATGACAGCCAATAAAATGGGGGTGCCCTTTGCTACACCTTATTACTCTTATTGCCTTAAAACAATTGGACTACACAAGACAAAAGAATTATTTTTCACCGCATCTAGTATTTCAGCACACAATGCTCAAGTGTGTGGTATTTTTAATCATGTCATGCCCAAAGATTGCTTAGAATGGTTTGTATATGATATATTAGCCCCCCGTATTATCGCCTGTGTACCCGAAGGGATTGCTAATTCAAAACTACAACTAAATACCTTAGCAATGGGCTATTTTGTTGAAGAAGAAGAAAAACAAAAAATCGATAATTCCTGCAATTTGCTGATGCATGCACCACAATTACAAATGAAAATTAATGCACTCTTAAATCATGTACAACATAAGGAAGATAAACCGTAAAAAGAAAATAGTTTTGACTCTATGACCAAATGAGTGAACAATTAATCATTAAGGTGGGTTCTAAAAATTGTTTTTTTAAAGATGGCTGATACCGCCAAAATGA
>JASGCP010000004.1 GCA_030053995.1 Phycisphaerales bacterium | reverse complement strand
ATTTTTAAAGTCATCAAACTTCTAACATTTTCCCCACCCTTTTCGTCATAGAGCCCTTTTATTTTTCTTCTAAAATGTTTAATAGTTTTTCATTCAAATACAATTTTTCTTTCCCAACCTTTACTGACTTCAAAAAGTTATTTTCTTCTAATGCAATCAAATAATTTCCAACAGTTTTTACATTTCCAATGTTTTCATCAATTAAGTGCTGGCGTTTGGTGTAAGGCAAACGGAACAAAATTTCAATTAAGTCTTTGGAATAAATCTTGGGCAATTTTTTTTTAATTGCGTCTGCCGTTTTTTTCATGGCAGTTGTGATTTTATTTAACCGTTCTAAACCATTGATTGATGTTGCTTCAATCATGTCTAGCATATATAAAATGTAATTTTCCCAGTCGTTGTTTTCAGTTACACCACGCAAACATTTGTAATAATTTGTTTTGTTTTTTATGATATAGTCGCTTAAATAAATTGCAGGGGTATCAAGCAAACCAGAAAGTTTGAGATACAATAACAATAAAATTCGCCCTGTTCGTCCGTTGCCGTCAACAAACGGGTGAATTGCTTCAAATTGATAGTGCATTAATGCCATTTTGATAAGCGGGTCGATCCGTTCATCTTCGTTGATGAACTTTTCCCAATTCGCTAACTTTCCACGGATAATACTTTCACCACTGGGCGGTGTATAAATCACTTCGCCTTTTGTATTGCTTAATGTAGTGCCCGGCGTATTGCGAATAGAAGCCCTATTTTGCTTGATGCACTGAACGATACTGACGCAAAGATTGGTTGTTATAAATGGTCTTTTGTTGAGTTGTTTTAAGCCAAACCAAAGTGCTTCTTTGTAACTTAAAACTTCTTTAGTTGCTGCATTTTCAACTTTTCTGTCGGCTACTACTGATTGGTAAATTTCATCGTTTGTTGTGATGATGTTTTCTACTGCTGAACTAGATTTTGCTTCTTGTAAGTAAATTGTGTCTAAGAACAATGTCGGGTTGGGTAAGTTTAACAAAGTTCCATTCAATTGTGCCAACGCTCTACCAGCCCCAATTGTTTTGTTTAGTATTTTTTTTGTTTCTATGTCTGCCTTGGGCGGTAGCAACGGCAACTCGTTATACGGTTTTTCTCTATTAAATTTGTTCATTTTGTTCAAGTGTAATTTTTACCCTCGTTTTTTATACGAGGGCAA
Organism: Phycisphaerales bacterium; assembly: GCA_030053995.1. Taxonomy (GTDB): domain Bacteria; phylum Bacteroidota; class Bacteroidia; order Chitinophagales; family Chitinophagaceae; genus JASGCP01. The sequence goes on along the minus strand of JASGCP010000004.1, from coordinate 47,003 downwards.
AAATACGATTTTTTTACCTTCGTTCGTAAAACGAGGGTAATTTTTACGCTCGTTCTTTATGGGGCACATTTCCCTGATTTTCCTTCGGTATGTGCCAATTACTGCATCATTATATTTATAGGAGCGGGGACGCCAGTACCTAAATGAGTATATACAAAATAATTTAAGGATAACCGCTAAAATTGACAAGAATTAAATGGGGCATAAAAATAAACGATAAAAGCAATTAATGATTTATCCCCTATTTTTAAGTTTTTAGTTCTTTACTAAAACTGATGTCATTTTGCAAAAATGAAAAACAATCAGCTAAAATAGATATACCTTTGTGCTCAATTAGTACCTAATATTTTAAAATAACCCCAATAATGACTACTGTACATAAACTTACCAACAATATAAAAATGCAAAACAATAACCTTGCAATCTTGAAAAAACATTTTTCTCATTGTTTTGATAAAGACGGTAATTTTCAAATTGAAAAATTTACAAAAAATCTAGCTGACAATGAAATTAACTTCTCCAAGGAAAGCTACAACTTAGACTGGCTCGGCAAATCTTACGCACGGCTATTAGCTTGTGATTCGACTACTACTTTATTAAAACCAATCGTTATACATAATACCAAACCTAAAAATGCCCAATCTCAGAATCTGCTTATTAAAGGCGACAATTTGGAAGTGCTTAAACACCTTGCTCAAGCATACCACGAAAAAATAAAAATGATCTACATTGACCCACCCTATAACACCGGTAGCGACGGCTTTGTATATAACGATGATAGAAAATTTACCGCAAAAGACTTACAAAACCTTATTGGCATTGACGAAGAAAAGGCAACCCGCATATTAGATTTTACGCAAAGTAAAAGTAACAGCCATAGTGCTTGGCTTACATTTATGTATCCGCGATTGTATATTGCTAAACAATTGCTCAAAGACGACGGCATTATTTTTATTTCTATTGATGATAATGAAGTGGCTCAATTAAGATTGTTGATGGACGAAGTGTTTGGAGAGGAAAATTTTGTGGCGGAATTACCAACTATTATGAATTTAAAAGGTAATAACGATGAATTTGGTTTTGCTGGAACACACGAATATTCAATAGTTTATTCAAAAAATAAAAGCAATACAATAATTCATCATTTCCATGTCAATGATGAAGGTTTAGAAGATTGGACAGAAGATGAATTTGGGTTTTATAAACAAGGTGCAAATTTAAAGGCAACAGGAATTAACGCCCCAATGGAAAAAAGACCAAATCTCTTTTTTCCCATTTTTATTGATTCAAAAGATAAGGTATATGTTACTGATGATAATAATGTCCCCAATGATTGTTGTGGTGAATTAAAAACGATATATCCAGTAACTAATGAAACAAATATGTCTTGGCGGTGGAGTAAAGATAAAATTAGAAATGAAAAAGAAAATATTATTGTTTCAAGAAATGGGAATATCGGAATTTACAAGAAACAAAGACCAACTCTCGGTGATTTGCCAACTAAAAAACCTAAAACTATATTTTACAAACCAGAATATAGTAGTGGAAATGGTACTGCTCAAATGATTAATATTTTAGGTGATAAATATTTTTCAAATCCTAAACCGTTGAATTTAATCAAAGACTTTCTAGAAATAGGTAGTAGTCCAAATGACATCATTCTCGACTTCTTTGCCGGTTCTGGTACTACTGGTGATGCCGTCATGCAACTAAACGCCGAAGAAGGTGGTAACAGAAAGTATATATTAGTGCAGCTACCCGAAGTTATTGATCCTAATAAAAATAAAGTAGCTTATGATTTTGTAAAAGAAGAGCTTAAAGCCGAACCTACCATTTTTGAAATTACCAAAGAACGATTAATTAGGGCGGCGAAGAAAACCAAAGATACCATCTTTCAAAAAATTGAAGATAAAAGAAAAGAAATAAAAATTATAGAAGGTAAATTGGATTTGGAAGATAAAGAAAAAACTATCAAGCAACTCCAAACTGAAATAAATACCTTAGAAAACCAAGACCTCGGTTTTAAAATATTTGAAACGATCCCTATATGGAACGATTATGATTTTGAAGCCGAACAGTTTGATACTACACAAACCTTGTTTGATACAGGAAAACTTAGCGAAGATGACATCAACGCCTTACTGACCACTTGGAAAACGGCTGACGGTATTTTACTGGCACAAGACTTGGATAAGGTTGATTTAGATACATACACCGCTTATTACGGTAACAACAAGCTGTATTTGATGCACAAAGGATTTACAACAGATAATCTAAAAACACTGTTACATAAAATTGATAGCGATAAAGCATTTAATCCTACAACGGTTATTGCCTTTGGCTACCATTTTGATAGTAAGCACCTACGAGAACTGGCGGAGAATTTAAAATCTTATGTAAACAGAAAAAATATTGATATTGACTTTATAATAAGGTATTGATATGAAAAAGAAAAATAGTCATACCAAACAATGTAATAACTTATGAATGAAATACTAATATATCAATCCGCAGATTCAGAAATTTCAATTGATGTGCAATTTGATAATGATACTGTTTGGCTTAGTCAGCAACAGATAGCAACCCTTTTTAATCAAACAAAGCAAAATATAAGTTTACACATTAATAATTGTTTTAAAGAAGGCGAATTACAGAAAAATTCAGTTGTCAAGGAATCCTTGACAACTGCAAAAGATGGAAAAAATTATAAAACCAAATACTATAATTTGGATGTCATTATTTCAGTTGGTTACAGAGTAAAATCAATAAGAGGTACTCAATTTCGACAATGGGCAATACAAAGATTAAAAGATTATTTATTAAAAGGTTATACCATCAATCAGAAACGCTTACAAGAAAACAAAGTCCAATTTATACAAACCCTTGACGATTTAAAATTGCTTACGCAAAATAATCAACAGATAGATGCAAAAGATATATTATCATTAATCCAAAATTTTTCTAACACATTTTTTGCTTTGGATAGTTACGATAAAAATGTATTTCCACTTAAAGGTACACAAAAGGATATAGAAACTTCTGCCTTAGAATTGCACAAAGATTTACAACAGCTAAAAACTGAACTCATCAAAAAAGGTGAGGCTACTAAACTTTTTATGCAAGAAAAAAAACACGGGAATCTGCAAGGTATTTTCGGCAATGTGTTTCAGTCTGTTTTTGGTAAAGACGCATACCCCACTGTTGAAGAAAAGGCAGCTCATTTGCTATACTTTATTGTTAAAAACCATCCATTTAACGATGGTAATAAACGCAGCGGTGCCTTTAGCTTTATTTGGTTATTGCAAAAAGCTCGTTGTGATTTTAGAAAAAAAATAAGCCCCGAAACACTTACTACGCTTACGATTTTAATTGCCGAGTCTAACCCCTCAGATAAAGAAAAAATGATTGGAATCGTGTTATTACTTTTAAATTCATAAAAATGAAAGGTTTTAATTTTGAGAAGAATTTATCGCACCAAGATAATGCGATGGAAAGTGCCCTATCTGTATTTGAAAACTTGCAGGTACATCCCGTTTCAGAACTTGATAAAAACTATGTTAATCCTGAATATAATAAAATTAAAAAACAAGGCAATATATGGGTGCATGACATATTACCATCAGGGCAATATTTTGATAATATCAATCAATGCCAAAAAATAAATAATATAGAGGAAAAACCAAATGCTAAAACTAATATCCTTGATATTATGATGGAAACAGGAACCGGCAAAACTTATACTTACACAAAGACTATTTTTGAACTCAATAAAAAATACGGCTTTTTTAAATTTATTGTGGTGGTGCCTACTTTATCTATTAAGGCTGGAACTATTGACTTTTTAAAATCAGATAGTAGCCGCGAGCATTTTAAAGAACAATATGGTAAAACAATCCATCTGCACATTGTTGACAGTCAGAAAAATAGCAAAAGCAAAAAATCTTTTATGCCCTCCGCGGTTACTCGTTTTGTAGATGTTGGGAATTTTGACAAAAATACGATTCATGTTATGATTATCAATGCTGGTATGATTAACTCGGAAACCATGCAAAAGCGTTTTGACAAAGGATTGTTTGACAAATACACCGTTCCGTTTGATGCACTTGGGGCAACAAAACCCTTTATGATTATTGATGAGCCCCACAAGTTTGGGCAAACTAATAAAACATGGGAAAATATTCAGAAAATGAAACCCCAATTTATTTTGCGTTATGGTGCAACCTTTCAAAATTATGAAAACTTGATATACGCCTTAACAGCAGTTGATTCTTTCAATCTAAACTTAGTAAAAGGTGTCATCGGACATATCACAGAATTTGAAAGTGGCAAAAATGTCATTGTAAAGTTCCTTGATTCCAATGGTATAGAAGCTACATTTGAATTGATGGACAATGGTACAAGTAAAACCATTACTGTTACCAAAAAAGAAAGTCTAAAAAAAATTCACCCCGAAATGACCGATTTGTCAATAGAAAATTTGAACAAGAGCACGGTTATTTTAACCAATGGCTTAGAAATGAAAAAAGGAGATAAAATCAACCCTTATTCTTATGCTGAAAAATTGCAGGAAACAATGATTAAAAAAGCCATAAAGAACCATTGTGCCATAGAAAAAGAATTGTTGACAAGGGCAGTGAAAATAAAACCGCTAACGCTATTTTTTATTGATAATATTGATGAATACCGCAATAAAAATGGTTATATCCGTAAAACTGTAGAACAATACCTTGAAGCAGAAGTTAAGGAACTATTGAAAACTGAAAATAATGCTTTTTATAAATCATACCTTGAAAAAACTTTAGTGGATATTGCTGCAACCCACGCAGGTTATTTCTCTAAAGACAATACAGAAAAAGACGAGGCTATTGAAAAAGAAATCAACGAAATTTTACACGATAAACAAGCAATGCTTGATTTATCAAATCCACGAAGATTTATTTTTTCAAAATGGACTTTACGCGAAGGGTGGGATAACCCTAATGTGTTTCAAATTTGTAAACTTCGTAGCAGTGGCAGTGATATTTCCAAATTACAGGAAGTCGGTCGTGGTTTGCGTTTACCCGTAAATGAATACGGCAACCGTGTAAAAGATGAACAGTTTTACCTCAATTATTTTGTGGACTTTACCGAGAATGATTTTATTGACAAATTGGTCAATGAAATTAATCAAAAATCGGGCACGGTTTCAATAGCAAGTAATCCTGAAAAAATGACTGATGATATGATAAAACTGATTGTTGATAAATATAATTTCGCTGATGAAAATATACTTTTGCAAAAACTAATAGTGGAAGAAAAAGTTATCGATTATACAAGAAAATTCTTAGCTAACGGTTTTGAATATATTAAAAAGAATTACCCTGTTATCTTTCAAGGTGTTCATTCTAATAAAATTCGTAAAGTAAATGATCCCAAAAAGAAGGTGATTGTAAGAACAGAGAAATACAAAGAATTAAAAGAACTTTGGGAAAAGTTAAACGAAAAAGTTATCCTTGAATATAAGTTTAATGACGAAAATGAATTTAAAAAATTGTTCACAGATTTTTTTAAAACACAAAAAGATGATTTTACTGCTGACGGCATTAACGATAGAATCGCAAAAGTTGAAATTAAAGACAATCAAGCTCGTGTTCATGATAGTACATTGATATTCAACCGAAAGGTAACAACTATTGCTACCATGAAATACAGCAATTTTTTAAAAGAAATTGCAAAAATGTTACATGTCAATATCAAAACCCTCCATCATTCAATCATTGATGCTGGAGTTGATATAAATAAATACCTTAATCCAACAACCCTGCGCATGATCAAACAGAATTTTGATTATTTTCTAATGTCTCAGGCTATTGATAAATTTAGCATTGAGTATAAAAAAGTTTCAAATACCATGCATCCAACTAAACTTACAGATGGAAACGGATATGCCCTTAACGAACTTGCATCTTCCGATATTGGTATTTTATTTTCAGAGGAAAAAGTTGCCCAATCCTATTTTCTTGAAAGTTTGTATTATGATTCAGAATTAGAAAAAGAAAATATTCAAACAGAAATTGAAGAGGTTATTGTATTTACAAAAATCCCTAAAAATTCAATTAAAATTCCAGTTGCAGGTGGCAAAAGTTACTCACCAGACTTTGCGTATGTTCTAAAATTCAAAGACGGCGAACAAAAGCTACACCTTATCGTTGAAACCAAAAATATAAACAACGCCGATGATTTACGAGGGGTGGAAAAATTAAAGATTAAACACGCTAAAGAATTCTTTAAAAAATTCTTTGATGGTAAAGTGAAAATTGAATTTAGAACGCAATTGAATAACATAGAAATAGCCGATATTATTAAAGATATTGTAACTGGTTAATGGCTGGTTAATGGCTTTTTTCTAAACCCTGTCAGGTTTACCTAAAGTTAACAGTTATATCTTAACTTTGTCCTAAACCTGTCCAATAAATTGTATCCAGCACATAACCAAGGTTTTCTTGCTCAAAGTGATTTGACGGCCGCAACCGCTTATTGTCAAGAAATTTTATTGTTGATTAAAAAATGGAAAGAGCATTAAACTAACCCAATAACCCGATAACCTTCTTCGCCAACAAATCCGATAATCTAAAAAAGGATTCGTTTGTTACCCCCGCTACATGAGCCGTGCAAATAATTTGTGGATGATGTGTCAGGCGGTAATGGTCTTGATAGCTTTGCTCGCTTAAATTTGTAGGTGGCTCGTGTTCATAAACATCAATGCCTGCACCGGATATTAAATTTTTGTTGAGTGCATCGAGTAGGGTAGCCATCTTTACAATCTTACCTCTTGAAGTGTTAATAAATAAGGGCTTTTTGATGAGTCTTGAAAAAAAATCGGTATGGGCATAATACGCCGTTGTTTTATTGAGCGGTAAGTGGAGACTAACAATATCCGCGTTTGCTTGAATATCAGCTAACGAAGCCTCGTGAATATAGTTTTTTTGAAACCCCTTTTTATAAAGATCGTGTGCTAAAACGGTTACATGAAAGGGTGCTAATAATGTTGCAAAAGTACTGCCAACATGACCGTAGCCAATAATACCAACAGTTTTACCCGATAGCTCTTGTCCCCTTATTCGATCCCATATCCCCTGTGCTAAGTTGTAATTGTTTTTGGGTATTTGCCTTAATAGCGATAGGGTTAGTGCTAAGCAATGTTCGGCAACCGATAAGGCATTACCTTCGGGCACGGTTAAGAGTGTAATATTTCTTTTTTCTAAATCGTGTAAGGTAATATTGTCTGTACCGCTGGCAATTAATCCAATGATTCGCAGGTTTGGAAATTGTGCTAAAAATGCGTCATTAACGACTAACTGCGAATGAATGATCAATACGGTAATGTCTGTTAATGGTTTGTTGTTGTCAGATGCTAATATGACTTTTAATCCCGCATCTTGTAATTGCACTACTAAAGTGGGATGGTAATTAGGTGCAAGAATGTACGCTAATTTGTGTGTCATATTTTCTTGTAAATGTATTATATAACTTGTAATTTCGTGTATGATCTATCCTTATTTTTACGAATCTGATTTTTCTATTGACCTTACAGAAGGTAAGCAAAATCATAGTTGGACATTAACCGATACGAGTCGACATCATTGTGTTCAAGTACTTCGATTGCGTCAAGATGATCAAATAGTGATTATTAATGGCTTGGGGCAAAAAGCAAGAGGTACTATTCAATATTTGGATAAATCCCGTGTAACCGTTGCTTTGGATCAGTATCAAATAACACCACATCCTAAGGCAATTAGTATTGGTATATCGTTGCTGAAGCATCCTGATCGATTGGAGTTGTTGATAGAGAAAATAACTGAAATCGGCGTTAAGGATATTTATTTATTGCAGTGTGCACGAACAGAAAAACATTCGTGTCGCTTTGATCGTTTAGATAAAATAGCTATTAGTGCGATGTTACAGAGTCAGCAAACATGGAAGCCGGTGTTGCATCCGTTAATCGACTTTTCAGATTTTATGCACTTGAATCACCATGGTAAAAAAATGATTGCTCATATTGAAAATAATGATACCAAGGATTTAATCCACCAACAACACCAAGCAGTTCCGGAACCCTTGTCAATCCTTATCGGTCCTGAAGGCGATTTTTCTAAGGATGAAGTTATGTTAGCAAAGGAAAAAGGTTTTATATCGGTATCATTAGGTGCTAATAGATTACGGGCTGAAACGGCTGCCATTTATGCAATCAGCATTTTAAATACATTTTAATAAACTATGCACCTTAAACGAGTGAATACCCCTGCATTAAAGAATAAATTTTTAGAAGCTAATGTGCGTATTCAAAAAGATTTGTCAAACTATATACAGCCATTAGATGCGAGTATTGATCATTTATTTGTACCACCAAGTAAACCTCAACAAAAGCACGATATTTGTGCCTGTTGGGTTTTATTAGATGATCACGATGAACCAATAGGACGAATCGCCGGATTTGTAATGCAAAAATATACACCGTTGCAAACACCATTCAAAGTTGGTGGATTTGGTTTCTTTGAATCTATTAATGATTGTCAAGCAAGTACTTTGTTGTTTGATACACTTATTCTATGGCTGAAAGAACAAAAGGTCGAAGCAGTTGATGGTCCAATGAACTTTGGTAGCCATGACTCGTGGATGGGACTGCTAATAAAGGGGTACGATACACCACCAGTTTACGGGATGAATTTTAATCCGCCTTATTATGTTAATCTTTTTGAACAATATGGATTTAAAGAGTATTACCGATTGCTTTGGTACTATCAACACGATCTGAAAAATCATGTTTTGCCCCCCAAGCATCTTCTTCGATACCAAAAATTTGAAGAAAATAAAGATTATGAAATTGCTCATCTTAAAAATTTAAGTAAAAAAAACTTGGATGAACATATTACGGCCCTCGTTGAGATTCATAAAAATTCTTTTAGTATCTATGGTGAGGCTAGAGCGATAACGAAGAAGGATATTGAAGATATTATTTATCCCATTGTCTCGCTATTAGATAAAAAATTAGTTTGGTTTGCCTATCATAAAAATGTACCTATTGGTTTTTTTATCAATATACCCGACCTAAATCAATATTTTAAAGACTTTAATGGTAAATTGGGAATATGGCAAAGATTACAATTGATCTGGAAAAAATATCAAAATAAAAATACCAAAGCAGTAGGTATTTTGTTTGGTGTGGATCCAAAATATCAAAGATTAGGAATTCATAATTTCATGATTCATAAATTTTCAGTAATGATTTTACAGGATAAAAAATTTCCCTATAATCAAATTGAAATGGGTTATATCAATGATTGGAATATTAGAATAAAAAATATTTATCGCTCATTGCCTTGTACAAATGTCCATGAACACGGGTTTTATCGGTATATTTTTGATGATCGCTACCCGTTTGAAAAACATCTAATCGTTCAATAACAATAATGATTATGTGTCATGTTTCACAGGTTGTACCCTAAAATTGCTATTCTCTTGATGCATATTTGAAACTTTTTTACAAAGGGTGTTTCTTTTTTCAAAAACAATTCTATCTTTACGCCAATATTCAAACCCAAAATAACTTCGTTATGACTACTATCAAAAAAAATGCCACCTATGACGAAGCTATGCGATTTATGCACAATGCAGAAGATATTCTAAAAAATAAAGCAGGTACTGACGGTGTTTTTTACAAAGATGCCAAATATATTAAGATGGCTTGTGGAACAGCTTATAATGCAGTATTGTTGGCTATTGATGCGTTTCTACAATAACGACATTACACGATCGTTAAGAAGCCATACAGTCGAAAGAATATTGATGATTACAATAAGGCTTTAAGCGATATGGAAGAGTATGACATTTTAAATTATCTAAAGAATGCTTATAACACTTTACATTTAGACGGTTATTATGATGGCATAACAGATAGTCGTGTAATTAAAGCTGGATTAGATAATGCGTATAAAATTATGGAGAAAATTAAGTAGTGGCTAATTCTTAATGGTCAATGTGAAACTAAAAAATATTCCCTAAAAAAAATCCTGAAAATAAAAAAAATAGTAGATTAGTATATTATTAACCTAATCTAACTGCTGTGCCAAAATTTACTGTTTATTTTATCTTATTTTTTCTGATCGGTATTTCTTGTTTTAATAAGTTCGCTTCACCGCCTTATGCCAGCGATCCCAATGTAGCCGTTACGCGTGCTATCCAATCTTTGCAGGATGCTCATCAAACACCCAATACAATCGATAGTTTGACTGATGAGGATGTTATCAGTGGTGTTGTTATCGGTAATGATCAAAGCGGTAATTTGTATCAGTCTTTAGTAATACAAGATAATAGTGGCGGAATTTGCCTAAAAGTGAATGGTAGTAACTTATATACCGCTTATCCCATCGGGCGAAGAGTTTTTGTTAAATTAAAAGAATTATTCGTGGGGGATTATAATGGTTTGCTTCAAGTGGGTAGTGGCGTGGACACAACCAATGGTTATAATACCGTTACCGCAATCCCTTATGCTTTGCTGGATAAATATATTCTTAAAGGTAGTCTTAATAACATCATTACCCCAATAATCGTGAGTCCCAAAGATTTATCAACCGGCTTAAATTGTCCTTATCAAAATTGTTTAGTTCAGTTAAATAAAGTAGAGTTCTCTCCCAATGATACCGGTTCGTTGTATGCAGATCCAACAAAGGAGTTGTCGGCTTTGAGCTATGGTGTTTCAAACTGTAATGGTGATCGTGTTTATTTACGAACCAGTAGTTATGCAAATTTTGCAAGTGCACAATTACCAGGTGGCAATGGGTCGCTTACCGGTATTTTTATGCCTTATGGTAGCTCTAAGCAAATTTATATAAGGTCCGTTGATGATATTAATTTTAATGGTGTGCGTTGTGATCAAGGTGCACCGCCCACGCCTATAACGATTGCACAATTATTGCAACAATACCAAAATAAAAATACAGCGATTGGCAATCATGTTGTTTATGCGGTTGTTATATCTGATCCCGAACAGAAAAATTTACCTAACGGAATGGTTGTGGTACAAGATCAAACAGCGGCAATGCCCGTTTATATGCCCATTACCGTTGACTTAAACTTAGGAGATTCAGTTGCAATAGACCTGAGTAATGATTCACTGGTGGTGTATCAAGGTTATGTAGAAATAAAACGAACGAGCAACTCTTTGAATCCAGTTGTTTTGTCTCAAAACAATTTTGTGCAACCCGTGCTCTTGAGTATTGAAGAACTCCGCAATTCTTTACCACAACAAAATTTTTTGCTTGTGCAATTGCTCAGTTGTACCATTGCACCCAATACTACTTATGTGGGTTATAACAACCTGACTGATTACTCGGGAAATACGATGTCGTTATATACTTTTAGTCAGGCTACTTTTGCAAATAGTATGGTACCTTCTACCCCACAAAATATTGTAGGCTACGGCTTTATGAATAATGGTCAGCCTCAATTTATGTTTAGAAACTTATCTGATGTAACGCCTGCAATACCTATGTCGCTGGGTATCGACTTAGGAAATGTTGCACCGTATAACATTTATTTAGATACACTATATAAGGGCTTGCCGTTAGGATTGAGTGTTAGAACAGATGCCACTGCTAATTTTTTGGGTACGAGTACTGATTTTATAGGCACACCGAGTAGCTGGAGTAATAAAAGTGGTGGATTTAAAAATTATGCTTCCCCAAGAAATTTACCAAGTAATACACCTGCTGATGATCAAAATACTACACCAACGCGGTGTTGGGGGATTAGGCAAGTGAGTACGAATGGTACGGATCCGGGCGCGGCTTTTGTGTTGAAAATTAATAATACAATGGGCAAGGAAAATTTACACTTCTCCTTTGTTTTGTACTCTTTAGATTCTAATGCTGATCGTATAACTTATTGGGAAGTAGATTATTGTATTGGCGAACAACCAAGTAGTTTTAAGGTTATACCACAAGATCATCCATTAATTTCTGGTAATGGGATTTTTGGTAATACCCACGTAGCTATTGATTTTGCTCATTTATTAGATAATCAAAAAGCACCTGTTTGGATTAGAATTGTGAATTTAACCCCAACAGCCGGTACTGGTACAAGGGCTGCAACAGCCATTGACTCTATGAGTATTAATTTTTCTAATTGATGATAAAAACAGTCGCATCCAGAAATGCTTGAATATCTCAAAAAATAGTTTATCAACAAAAAAAATCGTTTATCAACAAAGAATGATAATCTTTCAAAAAAAAAAACATTTGTCAAAAAAATGTAATATTTTTGCCTTCAAATTTAATTTTTTCTGAAATCGTAAATATGACTAAATCCTTCAAGGTTTTTCATAAGCCTTATTTGCAATTGATTTTATTGTGTTTTATGTTACAACACAGTATTTCTTCGATGGCTCAAGATGGTAAGGCTTTGTTCATCCAAAATTGTGCTTCTTGCCACGCAATTGATAGGCAGTTAACAGGACCAGCTTTGGAAGGAGTATTAGATAGATGGCCAAACAAAAAGAATCTTTATGCGTGGATACATAACAATCAGGCTTTCCTAAAAACAGGTGATAAATACGCTAATGATCTTTATAATAAGTTCAACAAAACACAAATGAACTTATTCCCATTTCTCACTGATGCTGAAGTCGGTGCTATACTAAAATACATTGGTGATTATAAAGCACCTTCTGCGTCTGCTGACGGAGGTGGCGTTTCCCCCGCTCAAGAGGAAGCTGAACAAAGAGACATGAATATTGTTTATGGGGTACTTGCTTTGATATTGGCCGTCCTTGCAATAATATTGATGCAGGTTAATGCTAACCTTAAAAAGTTGGCTTTAGATAAAGAAGGAATCCCCGCACCAGAACCTTTGCCATTTTGGAAGAATAATCTCTATATCGGTTTAGTTTCAGTTATTTTGTTTCTTATGGCGGGATACTTTTTATCTAAAGCTGCAATGGGACTAGGTCGATCGAAAAGTTATCAACCTAAACAACCTATATTTTTCTCTCATAAAGTCCACGCAGGTATTAACCAAATAAGTTGTCAGTATTGTCATGTGGATGTTTACCAAGGTGGAATGGCTTCCTATCCTTCGCAATGTATGAATTGTCATCTGGCTATTAATGAGTATAGAGGTAAAGAAAAAATATATGATGCCGAAGGCAATGAGGTTAATGGTACTAATGAAATAAAAAAATTGTATAGCTATTTTAACTATACACCAGGTCAAACAACACCTATCGATTATTCAAAAGCAACGCCAATTGAGTGGGTGCGCATTCATGAACTTCCTAATTTTGTAAGATTTAGTCATGCACAACATGTTAACGCCGGTAGAATACAATGCCAGATTTGCCATGGTGATATTACAAAAATGGACGAAGTAAAACAATTCTCTGATCTGAGTATGGGCTTTTGTGTGAATTGTCATCGTACAACACAGGTTCAATTTAAAGACAATGGCTTCTATTCTATGTACACTAAGTATCACCAAGAATTAAAAAATGGGGTACTGGATAGCACTAAAGGCATTACTGTAGAACAAATTGGTGGAACAGAGTGTGGTAAATGTCATTATTAAAAATAAAAATCCTATAATAAAATGGGCAAAAAGAAGAATGTAAAATATTGGCAGAATTTTGGTGAATATACATCTTCAGACGCATCGAAGGTTAAGGAAAATGTTGAGTTCCCAAATTCTTTGTTGTTTGAAGCAGAGGAAAGTGCTAAAGAAGGTAAATCTTTTTTAGAAAAACCGGCACCCAGAAGAGACTTCTTGAAATATGTAGGTTATGGCACAGCTGCCGCTACCATCGCGGCTAGTTGTAAAGTGCCAGTAAGAAAGGCTATACCTTTGTTGGATGTTCCTGAGGACTTTGTACCCGGATTGTCATATAACTATGCTACTACCTGTTTACAAGATGGGCAGAATATTAGCGTAGTTGCTAAAGTAAGAGATGGACGACCTATTAAAATTGAAGGAAATGAAGAATGTCCTATCACTAAAGGAGGTACATCAGCTACTGTTCAAGCATCTGTTTTGGACCTTTATGATGGTTACAGACTACGATACCCACTTGCAAAGGGAAAGGAAGCTACTTTTGAAGAGGTTGATAATGCTATTAATGGTGCACTTAATGCGAATCCTAATAACGCCGTACTATTAACTTCAACAATTAACTCGCCTACAACACTTGAACTGATTGAAAAATTTTTGGCAAAATATCCTAATAGTCGTCATATAACCTACGATATGGATTTTGAAGGGGCAACTTTGATTGCAGAAAATGAAGCCTGTTACGGTAGAAAATATATACCTGCTTACAGATTTGATAAAGCGAAAGTGGTTTTGTCTGTACAATGTGATTTCTTGGGAACATGGTTAAATCCAATTGAGTACGCTAATTTGTTTGCAACCGGTAGAAAAATTGATGAAAAAAATCCTCAAATGAATAAATTAATTCATGTAGGATATTTACCATCCCTTACATCTAGTAATGCAGACGATAATTTTGTAATGAAGATTAAGGATACAAAATATTTCTTACTCGCTGTTTATAATGTATTGAAAGGATTACCTATTGATAATATCATACAGGATAGTAAACAGAAAGAAATTGTTTTGTATGTTGCAAAACAACTGAACGATAATAAATCTAAGGCTTTAGTCGTTGCTGGTTTGCATTATAATAAGTTTCGCGTTTTAGTAAATGCTATTAATGATCTCTTAGATGCTAACGGTAATACGATTGATTGGTCAACAAGTTTGAATGCTTATAAAACTGTTGGTAATCAAGAATTTCAAGCGTTAGTAGATGATATGTTGGCCGGCAAGGTTTCTACGATGTTTTTTTATAACACGAACCCTGTGTATTCATTAAGACAATCAGACGCTTTTGTGAAAGCACTTTCGAAAGTGAATATGAAGGTTTCTTTTAATTCTAAATTGGATGAAACTTCAGTGCTTTGCGATTACCAAATACCAGATCATCATTACCTGGAATCATGGGGCGATGTGGAATTGAAGTCTAATCATTTTTCATTCTTACAGCCTACTATTTATCCTTTGTTTAAAACAAGACAGTTTCAAGATAGCTTGATCAATCTGCTTGGCTATAATACCCCTTACGCTGACTATTTGACAGAGTATTGGACACGAAAATTAGGTAGTCAAGATGAATGGCATAAAACTATTCAAAAGGGTATATACTATATTGATAAACCTGGCTATGCTCCTTCGGTGCAATCGAAAGCTGAACAACGGTTGCAAGAAATATTGCTATCATGGGTTGATGAAATTAAAAAAATCGATTCTAATAAATTTGAAATTGTATTGTATAAAAAGATAGGTGTCCCCTTAACTTATCAATCGGCTAATCCATGGTTGCACGAATTACCAGACCCTATTACAAGGGCCACTTGGGATAATTATGCTTTAATGTCTCCTCAAATGGCTAAAAATGAATTGGGTATCGATATATCTGACCGATATCAGGCGGATCGATACGAAACAAATCCTAAAAAGCCGGTTATTCAAATTGATGTAGATGGACAGTCATTTATGCTTCCCGTTTTGATTTTACCAGGCATAGCTTCAAATGTAATAGGTATTGCTATGGGCTATGGTCGAGGTGCTTCCAGTAGTGTCAATAGTGAAGTTAGTACAGACAGTACCATTGAAATTGCAAAAAAAAGACTGGGTCCTGGTGTCGCTGCAATTGGTTTTAATATATTTCCTGTTTTAAAGAATTCAAATTTTGACCTTTGGCTCCAGAATGTAAATATTAAGCCTGTTGATAAAAAATATAAGGTCGCACTAACACAAACACATAATAGTTACAAAAATATTCAGTACGGGGACCGTGTTGAGGTTGCTAAGGAAATGACGCTTGCTGATTTTATTGAAAAACCTTCTGAAATATTGGAGGATAGAGAAAAAGAATATAAACCTTATGGAGGGCTTGAAAGATATACGGAAGATGCTACTATGTATCATCCGTATGATAACCCCGGTATTAAATGGGGAATGAATATTGATTTGAATTTATGTAACGGGTGCGGTGCTTGCGTAGTTGCTTGTGTTGCCGAAAATAATATAGTGGTAGTTGGGAAAGATGAGGTCGCACGCTATCACGATATGCAGTGGATTAGAATTGATCGTTATTATAGCGGTGAAGATACTAATAATACTAAGGTTTTGTTTGAACCGATGCTTTGTCAGCAATGTGATAATGCCCCTTGTGAAAATGTGTGCCCAGTTGGTGCTACAAACCATAGTAGCGAAGGATTAAACCAAATGACTTATAATCGTTGTATCGGTACACGATATTGTGCTAACAATTGTCCTTATAAAGTTCGTAGATTTAATTGGGCGGATTACAATGGTGCCGATAGCTTCCCAGATAATCAGAGGGAAGTTCTTTCGGATGTGGTTATGTATATGAACACCGACCTGCCACGAATGGTTCTCAACCCAGATGTAACTTGTCGATCTAGAGGTGTTATGGAAAAGTGTACTTTTTGTGCACAACGCTTGCAACAAGGTAAGTTAGATGCTAAGAAAGAGAGTCGCCCTTTAGAAACTGGTAAGGATGGTAAATGGGATGTTAAGGTAGCTTGTCAACAAGCATGCCCTACAAAAGCGATTGTATTTGGTAATGTGAATGATAAAGATAGTGCTATTACGCAAGTACGAAAGGATAATCCCTACAGAACTTTTAAAGTCTTGGAACAATTACATACATTACCTAATATTACTTATTTAGCAAAGGTTCGTAATGCTACTGATGTCGTTTGATCGTAATTTTAATCTTATACAAATATTAAGCACCACTTATAGCAAAAAATATTTTTAAAATGCAAGTTAAATATGAATCCCAGTTGAGAGAGCCTTTAATTTATGGTAAGAAAACATACCATGACTTAACAGAAGATATTATTAGACCAATCGAGGCTAAACCTACAAGATTGTGGTATATCGGTTTTTTTGTTGCAGTGGCTTTGCTTTGCTTTGGCATTTTTTCTGTATATAGAGATGTAACTTATGGTATTGGGCAGTGGAACTTAAATAAATCTGTTGGTTGGGGCTGGGACATTACGAACTTTGTTTGGTGGGTAGGTATTGGACATGCTGGTACCCTTATCTCAGCTATTTTGTTGTTGTTTAGACAAGGATGGCGAACTGGGGTTAATCGTGCAGCTGAAGCAATGACCATATTTGCCGTTATGTGTGCGGGGCAGTTTCCCGTTTGGCACATGGGACGTGTTTGGATGGGGTTCTTTGTTTTGCCCTATATTAACACGCGTGGTCCTGTTTGGCCAAACTTTAATTCTCCTTTGTTGTGGGATGTTTTTGCAATATCTACTTATCTTACTGTTTCTCTTTTATTCTGGTATTCAGGTTTAATTCCTGATATGGCTACCGTGCGTGATAGAGCTAAAACAAAATTTAGAAAATTCTTTTATGGTATTACTTCTTTTGGATGGACCGGGTCAGCTAAACACTGGCAAAGACATGAAGCATTATCGCTCGTATTAGCAGGGTTGAGTACGCCATTAGTTTTGTCGGTACATACGATTGTATCCTTTGATTTTGCAACGAGTGTTGTACCCGGATGGCATAGTACTATTTTTCCACCCTATTTTGTTGCTGGTGCTATATTTTCGGGATTCGCGATGGTACAAACTTTGATGTTGGTGGTTAGAAAGGTTTTTGCCCTTGAAGATTACATAACGATAGGACATATCGAGGCTATGAATAAGGTTATTATTCTTACGGGATCAATTGTGGGGGTCGCTTACTGTACAGAGTTGTTTATTGCATACTATTCTCAAAATAAATATGAGCAGTATTATTTTGGTTTTAGTTCGGGTAATTTGTTTAGTCCTTATGGTTGGGTATTTTATAGTTTAATGTTTTGTAATGTGATTGCACCGCAAATATTTTGGTTTAGAAAAATGCGCAGAAATATTTATGTTACTTTCTTTTTAAGCATCATTATTAATTGCGGTATGTGGTTTGAACGATTCTGGATTATTGTGCCCGCCTTGTTTAGAGATTATTTGCCTTCTAGCTGGTCTGTGTATTATGCACCTACTATTTGGGAAATCGGATTCTATTTAGGAACATTTGGTTTGTTTTTTACTTGTTTCTTTTTGTTCGCAAAATATTTTCCTATCATTGCATTATTTGAAGTTAAGCATATATTAAAAACAACTGGGGAGAGTTATAAAGATCAAGTTACCAATATAGAGGAGGAAGCAGTAGAAAAATTTGCACAAGAAAATTTACATCATCATTAGTTTAACAAACACACTTATAAAATAGGTTATTATGAAGAAAAAGAAATTTGTAGTTCTGCCTTTTCAAGAAGAAGCAAAGTTGTTTGATGCTGTTAAAATGGCTAAAGAAGATGGGTATAAGATTCATGATGTCTATACGCCATTTCCAGTTCATGGACTTGATAAGGCTCTTGGGCTTAAGGAGAGTAGTTTACATAAAGCAGGATTTTATTATGGACTAACGGGGTTGAGTGTTGCATTCTTTTATATAGGATGGATTTTTAATTTTGATTGGCCACATAATTACGGTGGTAAACCGCATTTCTCTTTTCCTGCGTGGATACCAATTATGTTTGAACTTACTGTTTTGTTTTCAGCTGTCGGAATGACTTATACATTTTGTTGGCTTTGCAAAATTGCACCTGGGGTTAAAAAGCATCACTTCCATCCAAGAGCAACGGATGATTTATTAGTATTGGTAATTGAATGTACTGCTCATACTAATGCTGAAGAAGTAGAAAGTAAGTTTAAAAAAAATGGAGCTATTGATACTTCTATTCAATATGCGGAAATAGGGTGGTGGTGGGGTACCTATAATGATGATACGATACCCTTTACTAAAGATAATTCCAGTATTGTTGTTGCCTAATATTTTACAATGAAAAATTTATTATTTCAATTGATCATTTGTTGCTTTTTTATTTCTTTACTGTCATTAGTTGCTTGTAACAGCGGACCAGTGAGAGATAGAAATCGTGTTTATATGCCTGATATGGGTTATCCTTTGTCCTATAGTGATGCTACTGATGGTTATGATTTTCTTAAAAAAGAAGGCATTAATTATGTAAAGCATCCTGTTTCTGGAACAATTTATCGCGGTGAGTCGTTACCTGTTAATATCAAAAAGGATTTACCAGGTGATACGACACAGTATTTTCTTTCTAATTCGATTAAAAATCCAATTAATAGTTTAACACCTTTTGAATACAAAGAAACCGAGCGATTATACTTAATTTATTGTGGTATTTGCCATGGTAAGAATATTGATGGTAACGGACCATTATACAATGGTGGAAGTGGACCGTTCCCTGCTAAGCCGGCTACATTGGTCGGCGATATATATTATGATATGTTCACTGAAGGACGCATGTATTATTCTGTTACTTTTGGTAAAAATTTAATGGGTAGTTATGCAACTTTACTAACAAGGGAACAACGCTGGAAAATTATATATTACATAAAGCAAAAGCAATTAGAAGATTTAGCAAAAAAAAATCCTAATGACGGTAATAAAGTAAATAATGTTTCAAAAGTTTACAATGTACGAGCTAATAAAAATGGTGGTTTTCCTACAAAAAAAAGAAACTTAAAAAAGCTTTAATTATCACCTATCATTGTAATTAAATAACTTAAATAAAATAAAAGATGATCGCATTAAGAGAAAAATTTAAAATTCCTAAAAAATTAAAGGCTATAGCGGCTTTGTTGTTGATAATTGGAATTTTAACAATTTTAAGTGGTTTTTTTACAAAGGGCTTAAGCACCGATAATGCTGTTAGTGCTCAATTTTGGGGGGTGTTAATGTATAACACGATATTTTGGACATTAATTTGTAATGCTTCAATGTTTTTTGTTTGCTTTACTACACTTGCGATGGGTGGATGGCAGGCTTCTTTTAGAAGAGTACCGGAGGCTATATCTTGTATGGTGCCCATTTTTGGTGTGTTGACTTTTCTTATTTTATTTTATGTTGTGGCGATTGATCACAACTATCATATTTATGGTTGGTTGAATACAGATGTCGTACAACATGATGAAGTTTTAAAAGGTAAGCAGGGATTTTTAAATGTTAAGTTTTATTTGATATGGACTGTCTTGACGTTAGCTCTTTGGTCATTGTTAGGTTGGCGGATGCGTGTATTAAGTTCTGAGGCAGATAAGGGTCCGTTATTAGGTGAAAAGGGTAAGAAATACATTTGGAAAAATACAGTTACGGCTTCCTTGTTTGTCGTTTGGTTTGCTTTAACGGTTGGCTCTACTGTTCCATGGTTTTGGATGATGAGTATTGATCCACATTGGTATAGTTCAATGTATAGTTGGTACACTTTTGCTAGTAGTTTTGTTAGTGGCTTGTCTTTGATAGCACTCTGGGTTGTATATTTAAAAAATAATAATTATTTAGAGCTTACGAATCAAGAACATCTGCATGATTTAGGTAAATTTATTTTTGCGTTCTCTATATTTTGGACTTATCTTTGGTTTGCACAGTTTATGCTCATTTGGTACGCTAATATTCCAGATGAGGTTGTTTATTTTAAACATAGAATGCAAGGGGCTTACAGGGGTATTTTTTTCTTAAATCTTATTATTAATTTTGTTTTTCCTATACTGTTGTTAATGTCTAATGATTCAAAAAGAAAGTATAATTGGATTGCATTTATGGCTACTTTTATTATTTTAGGACATTGGATGGATTTTTATCAAATGGTTATGGGTAGTCTTTCTAAACAAGAAGTATCACTTTCATGGTTTGATTTTGGTGTTCTTGCATTTTTTGTTGGCGTAATGATTTATGGCGTAGCTTTTGCATTAACTAAAAAACCGCTAATAGCAAAGTACAATCCGTTCTTGAAAGAAAGTGTCATTCATCACTCTTAAAAATGATATTGTATAAGTATTAAAATTTTATTGTAACATGACAATTTATTTGATTATTGCTGTAGTCCTTTTAGTTTTTGTTATTACATTCCAGGTTGCAAAAGCCAGTGAATATGTATCTATTTTGAGAGGTGAGGAAGCGAATAGAAAGCAAAATAATAAGATTAATGGCTGGCTGATGATTATTTTTCTGATACTTGGACTTTGGGGAGCATATATTTGTAATAATTTGTTGTTCAAAAAAACTTTATTAGCTTATCCATCAGCTAGCGTTCAAGGGGATAAGGTTGATGAGATGATTTGGATAACTTTGGCTATTACCGGATTTGTTTTTATAGTAACACAAATATTACTTTTTTATTTTGCATGGAGGTATCAAGAATCAGATAAAAGAAAAGTTTTCTTTTTTTCGCATAGTAATAAATTAGAGTTTATTTGGACGGCTATACCAGCGTTGGTATTAACGGTGTTGATTGTTTTTGGACTTAAAAATTGGTTTTATTTTACAGGTGAAGCACCTAAAGACGCTATGGAAGTTGAGGTAACTGGTAAACAGTTTGGTTGGATATTTAGGTACCCAGGTGTTCCAGGACATTTTGGAAAAAAGTATTATAAAATGATTGATTTAGCAAACAATCCATTGGGTCTGTGTTGGCGTGATAGTGCAGCAATTCAAATTAAGGATGATCCGTATGCTCATAAAGATGTAGTTTTAGAGCAAACTATGTATTTGATAAAAAATAAGCCTGTTAAACTGATTATTGGCTCACGCGATGTCCTTCATGATGTTGGATTGTCGCAATTTAGATTAAAGATGGACGCCGTACCAGGCATTCCAACAACCATGTGGTTGACGCCCAAATATACTACTGAAGAGATGAAAAAGATTACAAACAACCCTGATTTTGAATATGAAATAAGTTGTGATCAAATGTGCGGTAATGGTCATTATTCAATGAAGGGTATTATTAAGGTGCTTACGCAAGAAGAATACGATGCTTGGTGGGCTAAACAAAAACCTGCATATTTGTTGGCCTTTCCAATTGATACTTCAAATACCAAGGTAACCATGATCGATAACAAGCAACAGCATTTGTTTACTAAAAATTAATATACCACAATAATTTAAAGAACAATTTATATGAGTCATAATTTAGATGCAACACATCATCATGAAGAAACATTTATAACGAAATATATTTTTAGTCAAGATCACAAGATGATATCTAAACAGTTCTTGATTACGGGTATGGTTTGGGCAGTTATTGGGGGTATTCTTAGTGTTATTTTTAGACTACAACTGGGCTATCCCGATGCCAATTATGCTTGGTTGGAAAATATATTAGGGAAATGGTGGGTAGAGGGTGGACATATTACGGCACAGGCTTATTACGCTTTAGTAACGATACATGGGACAGTTTTAGTTTTCTTTGTTTTAACTGGTGGGTTGAGTGGTACCTTTGCTAACTTATTGATTCCTTTTCAGATAGGTGCACGAGATATGGCATCGCCATTTATGAATATGTTGAGTTATTGGTTCTTTTTCGTAGCAAGCATAGTTATGTTGGCATCACTATTTATTCAAACAGGACCTTTTAGTGGTGGTTGGACAGCCTACCCGCCATTAAGTGCTTTGCATCAGGCTTCACCTGGTTCCGGTGTAGGCATGGATTATTGGATAACAGCAATGGCTTTATTTATTGTATCGTCATTATTAGGTGGTTTAAATTATATCGTAACGATCCTCAATATGCGTACGAAGGGTTTATCTATGACACGATTACCTTTACCAATGTGGGCTATATTGTTTACAGCTATTTTAGGAGTTTTGTCATTCCCAGTACTTCTTTCTGGTTGTATTTTATTAATATTTGATAGACATTTTGGAACAAGTTTTTATTTGTCTGATATTTTTGTTGCTGGTACCGCTTTGCCTAATGAAGGGGGGAGTGCAATATTGTTCCAACACTTATTCTGGTTTTTAGGACATCCTGAAGTTTATATTATCATTTTGCCTGCTATGGGATTGGTTTCTGAGGTTTTAGCCGTTAATGCTCGTAAGCCTATATTCGGTTATTTAGCAATGGTTGTTTCTATGTTTGCTATCTTGTTATTAGCATTTTTAGTTTGGGCACACCACATGTTTGTAACGGGTTTAAATCCTTTTTTGGGTTCGATTTTTGTGTTGTTGACTTTATTGATTGCAGTTCCGTCAGCAGTTAAAGTTTTTAATTGGTTGACTACTATATGGCGGGGTAGTATTCATTTTACGCCGGCTATGTTATTTGCTATTGGTTTTGTTAGCCTTTTTATATCTGGCGGGCTTACTGGTATTTGGTTAGGTAATTCTTCTTTAGATATTCATTTACACGATACTTATTTTGTTATCGCACATTTTCATATTGTTATGGCAGTATCGGCTATGTTTGGCATGTTTGCTGGTATTTATCATTGGTTCCCTAAAATGTATGGTCGCTATATGAACAATACTTTGGGGTATATTCATTTTTGGGTAACAATTATAGGTGCTTATTTAATATTTTGGCCGATGCATTATCAAGGATTAGCAGGTATGCCAAGACGCTACTACGATTATAGTACTTGGGAAAGCTTTAAGCAGTTTGCTGATCTTAATAGATTTATTAGTACGGTAGCAGCCGTTGTATTTTTAACGCAACTAATCTTTATATTCAACTTTTTTTATTCCGTGATCTTTGGTAGGGTATTAAAGACGCCAAATCCTTGGAAGGCTAATACATTGGAATGGACAACCCCTATACATGGAATACATGGTAATTGGCCTGGTGAAATACCAGAAGTTTATCGTTGGCCGTACGATTATAGTAAAGGTGGTAGAGACTATATTCCGCAAACAGAACCAATTGGTCCAAATGAAATTGATGATGGTCATTAGATATATCCGTGTTTTATTTATCCAGTAGCATTGTCATGAAATTTACATCACTTTCTTAAGGTGCTTAAAACATTTTTATGCTTCCTTTTTATTTTAATAGCTTAATATGATAGATGTAATTTTTGGTTTGCAGTGGGGGGATGAGGGTAAAGGTAAAATCGTTGATAAGTTCGCTTCTAATTACGATATTGTTGCTCGTTTTCAGGGCGGACCTAATGCAGGGCATACTTTATATTTTAATGATCAGAAGATTGTCTTACACCAAATTCCATCAGGCGTTTTTTATGAAAAATGCATGAATGTTATTGGCAACGGCGTTGTGTTAGATCCTATTACTTTTAAGAAGGAATATGAAAAATTAATAAATGTTGGTATTGATCCTATTAGTAGGATATTAATTTCCGAACGGACAAATATTATTATTCCAACACATAGATCATTAGATAAAGCCAGTGAAGCATATAAAAAACAAAATAAAATAGGTTCAACATTGCGCGGAATAGGACCAGCTTATATGGATAAAACTGGTAGGAATGCAATAAGATTGATCGATGTATTGGAACCCGGATTTATGAAAATTTATAATGATTTGAAGGATAAACATAAAAAACTACTTGAGAACTTTAATTTTAATGAAGAAATAGCACCTGATGAAAGTTTATTTTTTGAGTCGATCGATTTTATTAGGAAGTTTAAAATAGTTTCTCTTGAATATTACTTGAATGATCAAATTGTACAAGGAAAAAAAATTTTAGCTGAAGGTGCACAAGGGGTTATGTTAGATGTTGATTTTGGAACTTTTCCTTATGTAACATCGTCCAATACAGTAACCGGGGGGGTTTGTACTGGTCTTGGTGTATCTCCGCATAAAATTCGTGATGTTTATGGTGTTACCAAGTCTTATTGTACAAGAGTTGGTGGTGGACCATTTCCCACCGAACTCTTAGATGAGGAAGGTGATAAAATTAGAAGAATTGGGAATGAATTTGGGGCTACTACTGGTCGTCCTCGACGTTGTGGGTGGATTGATTTAGTTGCTTTGAGATTCGCATGTATGCTTAATGGTGTTACGAAAGTCGTTATGACTAAAACGGATATTTTAGATCAATTTCAATCATTATCTGTTTGTAGTACATATATGAAAGAAGGAGCAATAGTTAATCAGGTGCCATCTTCTTGTTATCAATATGATAATTTGAGACCACATTATTTAAAATTACAAGGTTGGAATACTGATTCATCTGTGTTCAAAAATCAAGCTGATTTTCCGGACGCATTGATTACTTATATTACAATGATTCAACAACAAATTGGTGTGCCTATCTGTTGTATTTCTAATGGTCCCAATAGAGAGCAATTAATTAATGTTGATTTAAAATAAAATTTTGCTATTTTAAAAAATATATTCAAATTTGTATTCTAAACAATTATTATTTACAATAAAAACAATTTAATATGGCTGTAAAAAAGAAAAAAAATAATACCAAAAAGGTTGTTGCAAAAAAAGCTACCAATAACGCTAAGGCAAAGTCTAAGACTATTAAAAAAAAGGATAGTACCTTGAAGAAGAGCCAAGCAAATGCTAAGAAAAAGACGGCTAAAAAATTAGTGAAGAAAACTGTTAAACCTGCTTCAAAAGTGGCAACTAAGAAAAGTGTTTCTAAAGTAAACACAAAAGAATCTGTAAAAAAAACTGTCCACAAAACTGTAAGTAAATCTAAATCAACTAGTGATGGTAAGAATAAGACTAAAAATAATTTTATAGAAAATATAAAAGATAATAGTTTTAGAAAACAACCGCCTATTGTTGATGATATGGGCGAGGATATGGGTGATGATGATTGGGGTGGCGATGTCTCTTTTACTGATGATGAGTTCAATGAAATTTCACTACCAACAGGAAAATCAAAAAATAATAAGGGTAATAGAAATAATAATAATGATGATGATGATATGCCCAATGAAGTGGATTTAGATGATAGTGAATTTAATTTCGATGATGACGATCTTGATCCTTCCGAAGATATTAATGATGATGATTTTTAATGGTTGATATTATGCATTACAAATAGATGAATAGGTATTTTGCCCGATTTTTAGTCGGTGATATTGACAAGTTTAAAATACAATCATTAATATGGTCAAAATCATATTCGCCGGTTGCTCTCTTAGATACAAATAGTAAAACATATCGTGAGGATGAATATATTTTTTTATTTGCCATAGGAGCGGTATCGGTATGCACATCTGATAGAAAGGAGGATAATAGCGTATTTAATGCTTATTTGCAACAATATGTCACTGAAACTAAAGATTGGATTTTTGGAAACTTGTCGTTTGAGTTTTATGCCTATACGGAGGATCTAATTTTTAATGATCCGCAGGAAGAACCTATGAGTAAAGTAGGTAAACCTTCGGCTTGTTTTTTATTTAGACCTGATATAATTATAAAAGCGATAGATAGTCATTGCATTTTTATTTCTTCGCTTACGAGAAATTGTGACGAGGTTTTTAGCTTAATAAGCTCTATTGACATACCTGATTTTAATGCTTGTTTTATTCAAGATTCATTATTATTTACGCCCTATTTATCGAAGCTAGAGTACTGTAATCGTATTAATAAATTAAAGGAACATATTCAGCAAGGCGATTGTTATGAAATAAATTATTGTCAAGGCTTCTTCGCTAAGATAGAAAACAGTATAGATTTAGAAAGTATATATGCTGTATTGGGCAAAAGTATAAAAATGCCCATGGCTTGTTTCTATAAATATAATAACCATTATCTGTTATCGATGAGTCCCGAACGGTTTATAAAGAAAAAAGGTAGTTGTTTGTTATCGCAACCCATCAAGGGGACTTATCGTAAAACTGGACAATCAAATGATGTTGGTATGGAAAAAAAAATGTTTAGTCTTAACAAAAAAGAAATAACAGAGAATATCATGATTGTTGATTTAGTGAGAAATGATTTCAGCAAGGTGTGCATACCATCTTCGGTAAAGGTATCCGAGTGCTGTGCGATATATTCTTTTAAAAATCTATATCACATGATTTCTACCGTAGTCGGTTCGTTATATCCTGATAAAGACTGGTTTAGTTGTATGCAAGCTTGTTTTCCAATGGGTAGTATGACAGGAGTCCCTAAAAAACGAGTTTTAGAATTAACCCATCAGTTTGAAGCTCGTGACCGCGGTTTGTATAGTGGGTCTGTTTTTTATATTACACCTGAAGGCGATTTTGATTCAAATGTTATTATTAGAAGTTTATTCTATAATACTATAGAATCTGCTTTAGCTGTATGGACGGGGGGAGCAATTACTAAGAGTAGTGATGCAGAAAGTGAATATAATGAGTGTAGATTGAAAATAGATGCTTTATTATCTGCTATTGGAGCTCATGTTCATGCAATATAAGTCATGTGCAACTGCTATTATTAAACAAATTAGTTCTTTGTTATTTTTATTATACCTTTAAGGTGTTTTATTAAAAAAATTAGCATGATGAAAAAAATATTTATTCTGGTCTTATGTCCCTTATTATTTTCAACGGTAGGAATAATAGGGTGTGCAAACTATAACATTCTCAATGTATGGAATCCTAATGCTGATAAGCATTTGCTTTTTAAAAAGGTAATGGTAGTTGGCATGATGAAATTTAAGGAATTTGAGAATCAAGCAATATTCGAGAATGCCTTTGTTAAACAATTACATCGAATAGGTGTACCAGCCGTTGCTTATACTTCTTTATTTGGCTCTAATGATAAAATTATTGGTGATTCTAATATTAGTGATCTAAAGATGAGCATAAGAAATAAAAATATAGACGGTGTTATAACCATAACTTTATTGGACAAAGATAAGGAGAAAGAATATATACAACCTACTTATACCGGTTATGGTCCATACGGATGGGGGGGATGGGGTGGTGGTTGGGGCGGGGGATTTGGTTATGGCTGGGGCGGATGGGGGGGCTATTATTTAGGATATTCCCCACCTTTATTAATATCGCCAGGGTACATTGAAAATGTTACTAATTATTATTATGAAGTGAATTTGTTTGATATCAATAGTGATTCTATACCTTTATATTCGTGCCAGTCAGTGAGCTATCAGCCTAATTCTTTGCAGGGTATGGCCAATAATCAGGCTACTTTGGTTATTAGCAATATGCATGATAATCATGTTTTTGCAAAAAAACGTTATACTACTCAAAGAAATAGGAATAATTAATAAACTAAATATACTCATCATGGGTAATAATGTTGTGTATTCTGAATTAGGGGAGCAAGTGGCAAAGAATGTTGCTGATTTTGCCCGGAAACATATTATACCATTTTATAAAGAATGGGATGAACTTGAGGTGTTTCCAAGAGAACTATTCAAAAAAATGGGTGAATTAGGATTTATGGGTATGTTAATACCAGAAAAGTACGGTGGTGCATCGATGGGATATTATGAGTATGTATCTATGCTGATTGAGCTTGCAAAAGTTTGTTCAGGTGTTGCACTGAGTGTAGCTGCACATAATTCTTTGTGTACGCAACATATTTATCAGTTTGGTACAGAAGAACAGCGAGCAAAATACCTACCACAATTAACAAATGGTGATTGGATAGGTGCTTGGGCACTTACTGAACCAACTACTGGTAGTGATGCGAGCAACATGAAAACCGTAGCTACTAAGATTGGTGATAAATGGGAAATTAATGGTACAAAATGTTGGATTACACATGGTAAAAGTAGTGAGGTGGCTGTTGTGCTTTGCCGTACAGCTGAGCCTCGAACTGCTAATAATGTAACTGCATTTATTGTGGAGAGAAATACACCAGGACTTAAAGCCGGTAAAAAAGAGCATAAATTAGGTGTTCGTGCTAGTGAAACAGCTGAAATGATATTTGAACATTGCGTAGTAAGTGATACACAAAGACTTGGGCAAATTGGTACTGGTTTTCATCAGGCTATGAAAATATTAGAGGGCGGGCGCATATCAATAGCGGCTTTATCCGTTGGGTGTGCTAAAGGAGCTTATGAATGTGCTTTAAATTATGCAAAAGAAAGGGCACAGTTTGATCAATTGATAGGAAATTTTCAAGCTATTAGTTTTAAACTAGCTGATATGGTTTTAAAGATTAATGGTTCTGAATTGCTTATTTTACAATCTTGTAATTCGAAGATTAAGCAAAGTAATAATATCAATCTTCATTCAGCAATGGCTAAGTATTTTGCCAGTGAAACGGCGGTTTATGTATCGAATGAAGCTATGCAAATATTGGGTGGTAATGGATATAGTAAAGAATATCCCGTAGAAAAGTATTTACGAGATGCTCGTATCACTACAATTGGTGAAGGGACTTCAGAAATTCA
The DNA here is from genome assembly GCA_030053995.1 of Phycisphaerales bacterium. GTDB lineage: Bacteria > Bacteroidota > Bacteroidia > Chitinophagales > Chitinophagaceae > JASGCP01. The sequence continues at coordinate 17,766 of JASGCP010000004.1, read as the reverse complement.
AAAATTAGTTATTAGCAGAGAGATATTACAATAGTGTTGCTTAAAAAATACAACTACTTTATTGAATAGTAGTTGTATTTTAATTTACAATCAACGAGCAGTTTTGTATTTCTAATGTATAATATAAGAGGATGAACACTATTTTCTTTTAACGGCAGTTATCGCATTCATGATATAGTCATTAAAATTGTTTGCTTTTTCCTCCCAATCATCAGCCGTGTTTCCACCAGTAGCTGTTCTGATAATATTCCCAGCGCTACCAATTGCCATACCTATTTGTGTTGAATAGAAAGCAATGGAGAATAAATCTTGTGATGTTATTTGTCCTTCATCACCAATAAGTGTTAAGAAAGGATTGCCGGGGTTTTTACCAAAAACGAAACCAAGTCCACCCACTAAAATAGCGGAATCTTCGCTTCTATAAACTACTGAGTTATAAGAAATTATATTACCTGTGGCAAAATTGACATAAGTCCATGTAAAGCCACCATCAACTGTTTGAAGTACGATTTTACTCTCCCCGACCATAATACCCGTATCTGCATTTAGGAATGTAATGCTGTTAATATTTTTATTATTTTTAGGATTATTAACTTGGTACCAAGTTTTACCAGTATTTGATGTTCGCACTGCAATACCTATTTGTCCGCCAGCAACAATTGTTGTATCGCTTGTAAAAGCAACTGCGAACAAACTATATGGTATTCCTAAATCACTGGCATTCCAAGTATTGCCACCATCATTTGTAATGACAATTGTAGAATTAGCACCTACAGCTACGCCATTATTATTATCAAAAAATGAAACGGCGAGTAAATTTTGGTTTGTACCACTATTCACCGGTACCCATGTATTCCCGGTATCCAAAGATTGAAGTATGGTACCACCATAGCCAACAGCAATTATTAAGCTGGGGGTAACAGATACAACTCCTATTAGTGACTGTGTTGTATTACTATTCTTTGCAATCCAGGTAGTACCATTGTCATAGGTTTTGTAAATAAGCCCATCAGGACCAACAACGATATAACTTCCTTGAACTGGGTAAGATGGGTAAAGAGATTTGTTAGTCTCAATAGTTTTCTTACATGCACTTATTATAGTAAGTATTGAAATACAGAGATATACAAATTTTTTGCTATTCATATTGTTAAGTGTTTAAAGGTGTGAACAAAAAATATAGTATAACGAAAATGCTATAATCAAAAAGAAGTGAGACTACACTAAAGACATTTTTTTTTGTGTTCTTTTTCTGTCTTCTTCATTCAACATCACTTTTCTCATACGAATATGATTGGGGGTAATTTCGATTGCTTCATCAACCTGAATATATTCCATACATTCTTCTAGTGTCATTAATGTTTTTGGAGCGATATTGGTAGCCGCATCAGTACCGCTGGCACGCATGTTAGTTAATTTTTTGCCTTCGTTAGGATTAACAACCAAATCACCCGGTTTATTATTTTCTCCGATGATCATACCCGCATAAACATCTTCCCCTGGATCTACAAAAAAGCGCCCCCTATCTTGTAGTTTATCAATTGAGTAGGCGGTTGTAGTACCGGCGTCTTTTGAAATCAGTACGCCGTTAATTCTACCAGCAATTGGACCTTTCCAATGTTTATATGATAAAAAGCGATGTGCCATTACTGCTTCACCGGCGGTTAGGGTTAACATTTGTGTTCTCATACCGATCAATCCTCTTGCGGGGATTTCAAATTCGAGGTGTTGCATTTCACCTTTCGTATCCATGATTAATAATTCTCCTTTTTTTCGCGTTACTAAATCAATCACTTTACTAGCAAACTCTTGTGGTACATCAACTACTAATGTTTCAAAAGGTTCGCATTTACTGCCGTCAATATCTTTAACAATAACCTGTGGTTGTCCAACTGTAAGTTCGTAACCTTCTCGGCGCATCGTTTCAATAAGAATACCTAAATGCAAAATACCTCTACCATAAACAATGAAGCTATCAGCGTTCTCACTATCGACTACTTTTAGTGCAAGATTTTTTTCAGTTTCTTTCATGAGACGATCTCTTAAATGCCTGGATGTTACAAATTTTCCGTCCTTGCCAAAGAATGGAGATGTATTGATTCCAAACAACATATTCATTGTGGGTTCATCAATATTGATTAAAGGTAGAGCTTCTGGGTTATCAACATCTGCAATGGTATCACCGATATTAAAATCTTCTATACCCACTACAGCACATAAATCACCGGCTACGACTTCAGTAACTTTTTTCTTAGCCATACCCTCAAAAACATATAATTCGCGTATTTTACATTTGCGATTACCATTGGCTTGCATTAAAGTAATGGTTTGATTTTCTTTAATAACACCGCGAGCAACGCGTCCTATTGCTATTCTTCCTAGGAAAGATGAATAGTCTAAGGAAGTTATTTGCATTTGAAGATTGCCTTCGTAAATAACCGGTGCAGGCACATATTTAAGAATGCCATCCATGAGTGGGAAAATATCTGTTGTTGGTGTTAAAGAATCATTAAACCAGCCATTTTTACCACTCCCGTAATATGTTGGGAAGTTCAATTGATCTTCGTTAGCATTTAGATTGAAGAATAGTTCGAATATGGCATCATGTATTTCATCGGGGCGACAATTCGGTTTATCCACTTTGTTAATAACAACAATTGGTTTAAGATTTAATTGCAAAGCTTTTTGTAATACAAATCTTGTTTGAGGCATGGGCCCTTCAAAAGCATCAACTAATAAAATAACGCCATCCGCCATTTTAAGTACGCGTTCTACTTCGCCACCAAAGTCTGCGTGTCCCGGAGTATCGATAACATTAATTTTCACATCTTTATAAACCACGGCAGCATTTTTAGAGAAAATAGTAATACCGCGTTCTTTTTCCAAGTCGTTATGATCCATAATCAGTTCGCCAGTGGATTGATTATCTCTGAAAACTTTTGTAGTATGTAAAATTTTATCTACTAAGGTTGTTTTCCCGTGATCCACGTGTGCAATAATAGCGACATTACGAATTTGCATAAATTTTAATAATGATATTGTTTTAAAGTGCAAAGGTAATTAAAAGAATTGATATGTTAAGGATATAGAGCGAAAACTTTATCACCCTATATAATTAGGGTATCTGCAAGAATTTTTTTGTGCTTTTTTATAACCACTCAATTTTAATCAAAAGATTAGATCAAAGTAGTTTATCAATACTGAAATCGCCAGGTCCGCAGAGTAGTAAAAAAACAAATGAAGACAAATAGAAAAAGTCAAGTTCTGCATGGGTGTAATTGATACAGTGCAAGGCAAAAAACATATTGATAACGAGTATCAAGGCTACGATTCGGGTCAGTAAGCCCATGAATAATAAAAAAGAACAAACTACTTCAGCAAAGATACACAAGATTAAAGCAAACATGGGTGTGATAAACCCGGGCGTATAAAATTTATGACTATATTCTCCAAAGTGTAATATCTTGGGGATGCCATGACTCCATATCATTGATACGGTGCTAACGATTCTTAATAAAAGCGTACCTATATTAAATGCCCACGGTGCATAGGATGTACTGTTTAGTTTCATACTTAATTTTTTGTAAAGATAAATATTTGTTCGATTCTCATAAAATAAATTAAGTATAAGTGCATGTAAAAAATGAGGTACATCAATTTTTAAAGTCCAACTTATTGTTTTCATCAGCGTCTACACGTGTAACGCGTTCAATAGATGAAATTTTATATATTCTATTAATCATTGTTTCTAATTCTTCTTTATTATGCACATAGACTTTAAAAAAACCTTCAAAAACACCAGCTCGCGTGTCAATACTAATAGCCGCAATATTCATTTTAAAATCTCCGCTAATGACACTCGTTATTTTATTAACAACACCAACATCATCCGAACCATCTATTTTTAAACCGATCAGGAATGATACTTCTTTACTGCCCCCCCATCTTGCACGGACGACGCGATGTCCATAATTACTGAGTAATTGAGGTGAATTAGGACAGTTCACACGATGTATGACCAAACATCCCTTATTAGAACTAACAAAGCCAAATACTTCATCGCCGGGGATAGGATTACAGCAAGGAGCTAGTTTATATTCAATATCCTTAATCGAGTTGTCAAAAATAACTAATTCAGAATCTTTTTTATATTTAGCAGTTGATAGTTCTGTAACATCGTCATGATTAGGTGTATTGTCATTTTTAGGCAGAACAAGATAACTACCACTGACTGTCATTTTTTTTAGTTCAGTAGCAATATCAAGTGATTCGGTAGCAATTTTGTAAAATAAATCAAGTGATGAGGGTAGATTAAGATATTCTACGAGCACATCAATATTTTGTTGATTGAGTGTAGCACCGAGGTGTTCCAATTTTTTTGCGAGTATATACTTACCATCTTCAGCAATATTCTTTTTTTCTTCGCGAAGACTATCTTTAATTTTTGTTTTGGCTTTTGTGGTAACGACAAAATTAAGCCAATCTTCAGTTGGTTTTTGTTTACTACTCGTAATGATTTCTACTTGATCGCCATTTTTTAATTTGTGGCTCAGCGATACTAGTTTATGGTTAACTTTAGCACCGATACATTTAGCACCGACATCAGAATGGATAAAGAATGCAAAATCTAGTGCGGTGCTACCCGTTGGGATCATTCGTAAATCTCCTTTTGGGGTATAGACATAAATTTCATCAGATAAAAATGATGTTTTAAAATCTTCTATGAAAACAATACCATTTTCGCTGTTTCCGGCCATATTCTCACGAATTTGGTTAAACCATTCTTCAAAGCGATCTGTATTTTTCTTATCTTCTTTATCTTCTTTATATTTGAAGTGTGCAGCGACTCCTTTTTCTGCTATATCATCCATTCTTTGGGAACGGATTTGAATTTCAACCCAGCGTCCTTTAGGTCCCATAACTGTTGTATGCAATGCTTCATAGCCATTATTTTTTGGGTTACTGAGCCAATCTCTTAGCCTGTCTGGTGAAGGATTATAAGAGTCTGTAATTACTGAATATACCTTCCAACAATCTTCTTTTTCCTTAGGCAGTGATGATTTTAAAATAACACGAATGGCAAATAAATCATAGACTTCTTCAAAGGTTACTCCCTTTTTTTTAATTTTGTTCCAGATCGAATAAATGCTTTTAGGTCTTCCGTATATTTCGTATTCAACGCCTATTTGGTCAATTTTTTCTTTTAATGGTTTAATAAATTCATTAATATATCTTGTGCGTTCTTTTTTTGTTTCAGATAATTTTTGAGCAATGTCTTTATAAACCTGTGGCTCTAAATACTTCATAGACAAATCTTCAAGCTCTGTTTTTATAGCATGAAGTCCTAATCGGTGTGCTAAAGGAGCATATACCCATATTGTTTCAGAGGCTATTTTTAAACGCTTTTCCGGTTTCATAAATTCCAATGTTCGCATATTGTGTAAACGATCGGCTAGTTTAATTAAAATTACGCGTGCATCGGTTGTTAGGGTGAGTAATATTTTTTTAAAGTTTTCAGCTTGTTGCGAAGTATCTCTTGTATTGGTAACGGCATTAATTTTAGTTAGTCCATCGACAATGGTAGCAATTTCGTCGCCGAAATTTTTTTTCACATCTTCAATGGTGAAATCAGTATCTTCCACGGTATCGTGGAGTAGTGCACAAATTGTACTCCGTACACCTAAGCCAATTTCCTTGACGGCTATCTGTGCAACGGCTAAAGGGTGCAGAATATAAGGTTCTCTACTTTGGCGTCGCATGTTTTTATGCAACTCACTTGATAATTCAAATGCTTGACGGATTGATTCGCGCCCTTTTGGATTACTAGATAAACTCTTATTTAATGATTTTAATAATGAACGGTACTCTGAGATAATTAATTTTTTCTCATCTTCCTCATTCAGATTATAACCGCCATCCATGTAACTTTTTGGTAACATTGCCCTATATCTTTTAAAATAAATTTAAAGCATATAAAATATAGATGTTTTGCATGCCACAAAATACCGCTTAAACTAAGTCCAATATACCATTTTTATTTTAGTATTCCAACGAGTATTAATTAAGTGGATATTTATTTTCGTTTATTTGAATTCTAATGATTGAATAGGGCTTATATGCTTTATGACAAAAGTAGGTATTATTAAAAAAAAGAAACAGACAAAAATTGTCCCCATGCAAACCGCAAAAACTTGTCCCCAGCAAATGAGAATCGGTGCGGTGTTAACAAAGTAACTATGTTCATCTAATCTAATAAATGGGAAATATTGTTGCCATAAAGAAAAGAGGATGCCGATAGCAAGCCCAATGATGATACCAATTACTGAAATGTAAAAAGCGTAATACAGAAATATCTTTTGTATGTCCCTGTTATTCATTCCTAAAGCCTTAAGTAAGCCAATCATGCGGTATTTTTCCAGAACTAAAATAATTAAGCAGGTTACAAGATTGATCATAGCAATTAGCCCCATTATAAAAATAAGCACATTTCTATTAGTGTTTTGTACCGATAGCCAAGCAAAAAGATTAGGGAAAATTTGGTCAACAGGTTTACTCACCCAATCAATAGGAATAGGGGCTTCCAATATTTTATCATTAATAGTTTTTACTAAATCAGGATTTGATAGATAAATTTCATATCCGCCTATATCATTAGCTTGCCAATGATTTAATTTTTGTACAAGTTTAATATCCGCCCATACAAAAAGCTCATCGTAATCATCAATACCCGTTTTATATATTCCACATACGGACACTTTGCGTTTAATAATTTGTTCTTGATTATTAGAACTATATAAGCAATATAATTGAACCGTATCTCCTAATTGTACTTTTAAATTATCAGCAATTTTTTGCGACAGATAAACATCAATCGAATAGGTGCTGTGTGCGGTTGTACTTGTGTTTGTTTTTTTAGTAACCACAAATTCCTGTAGTCGATAATTATTAATATTAAGATAATCAATACCTTTAAGCAGAATGCCTACAAAGTTGGAACCATTTTTTAAAACAGCCGATTTGGTAATATAGGGATTGATATGTGTAATGCCTTCATATTGAGCAATCTGTTGGATACATGAATCACATTTATTAATTTTTGCTTCCTCAGAAATGAGCGATTTATCTAACTCAAATTTTTGAATATGTATATAGCCCCAAAAGTTATAAATTTTATCGCTAATGGTTTTTTGAAATCCATTAACAAAAGACAGGGTAATAATCATCGTTGCGACACTAATAGCGGTAGCAACGATGCTTAGTTTAATAATAAATTTAGAAAAATGACTTTGTTTATTTTGTAAAATTTTCCTTACAATGAACAAAGATAAGTTTCTCAAAATAATTTAATTTAGTAAGGTTTAGTAAGACTCAAGATCATTGGGAAAGTTGTTTTTTTTTACATCATCAATATATCGAGACACGGCGGATGTAATAACTTCATCCAGATGGGCATATTGCCTTAGAAATTTAGGTTTAAATGATGCATTCATACCCAGTAAATCGTGCATAACTAAAACTTGACCGTTACAGTATTTACCTGCACCAATACCAATGGTAGGGATGCGCAAAGAATCGGTTACTTGTTTTGCAAGCATGGCTGGTATTTTTTCTAGTACGATTGCAAAACAGCCCGCCTTCTCTAATAAAATAGCGTCCTCTATTAATTTCTTTGCTTCATCTTGTTCTTTTGCCCTAACGCTAAAGGATCCAAATTGATAAATGCTTTGCGGTGTTAATCCTAAGTGTCCCATAATAGGTATTCCTGCTTGTGTTATTATTTTAATTGTGTTAATAACTTCTTCACCTCCTTCTATTTTGATGCCATGTGCACCGCCTTCTTTCATCATCCGGATTGCTGATGCTAAGGCAATACTGCTATTCCCTTGATACGTTCCAAAGGGCATATCAACTATAACTAATGCGTGTTCAATAGCACGCACCACACATTGTGCATGGTAGATCATTTGGTCGAGTGTAATGGGGATTGTTGTGCTATGACCAGCCATAACATTACTAGCACTATCGCCAACTAAAATGACATCCATTTTCGTCTGATCAATTAATCGAGCAAAAGAATAATCATAAGCCGTTAACACCGCAATTTTTTCATTATTTACTTTCATCTGTTGCAGTACACTAGTGGTAACTTTTTTGCTTTTTTTTTCTGAATTACTACGATCTCCTAAAACAGTGGACATATTAATATTTTTTTAAGTGCAATAGTGTTAAGATCAACAGTGCAAGTTAGAACAAAAAAATAAAATATTTATTGGTATGAATAATTGTGCGATACATTTGTTGTGTTTGGACTAAGATTGTAAAAGATATAAATTTTGAGTTATGTTATCCCACTCATTAGATTGCAGAACAATAAATTTGCACCTTTTTTAGCATGAGAATATCACAAATAATTTAACTTTTTCTTGTGCGTATTGTCAAACTATAGTAGTTGTTATTTATATTTTATAATTGGATTTATTTTTTCTTTTTTTGTATCAATAATCGGTCGATATTTAGTAGGTTAATTATTTATTCATTCATTTTAAAACTTATAAACATGAAAAAAGCTATTAAAATCAAAAGTTTTGGTCTTCCTTTAGAAAGATTTGAATTAAAAACTATGGAATTAAAAAATACAGTAGGGAAAGGTAGCGTTTGTGGTACAACTGATATTGGTTATTCATGCTATCATACAAATGACTGTGCTAATTGTGACAAAGGGGTTAGCTGTTGTAATGCTACTATAGGTTCAGGTACATGTCAAAATCAGACGCCATGTCAATAAGAAGTGATGTAGCTGTCTGATGAGGTACTTTATCAACAGGTAATTAATTTGCGACATTTTACACTAACGCTTATTTGTTATAGCGTTAGTGTAAACGTTACAAGTTATTCACGATTTATTCGTTAACGGGATGGGATGGGAAGTTTTTAATTGACGATAAAATAATGAATTTATGTATGCAAAAAAAGCCCATTCCTTCTACCATTGAAATGTAGCATTCGGGAACTGTGCTTCTAGGGCAAGTCTTCCATCCACATAATAATTATTACCGGTAAGAATGATTTGTTTTACTGTATTCACCGGGTCATTGCCAAATACAAATGTTCCCTGTGAGGCAATATTGTTACCAGCTAAATCTAAAAAAACTAGATTGTTGAGACTATTTGATTGAATAATAAAAGAAGTGAGTGAATTATTAGATATGTTTAAAGATGTCAAACTATTTAAACTATTACTGGGTAGAAGAAATGAGGTAAGCTGGTTATAGTATAGGTTTAGTTTTCTTAAATTATTGAGGCTATTAGCGGGGATATTAAACCCATCAAGAATATTGTTAAATAGATATAGTTCTTGAAGATTACTGAGTGTATCACCACCGGGAAAATTCAAAACATTGTTTAGAGCATTATCAATAAGGATTATAGAAACAACTCGGCCATTTTCAACCTCAACGCCATACCATTGGTCGATGGGTGCTTTTGTAAGCCAATTAGTGTTGTATGCCCAATCATCACCGCCCGTTTGATTATAGATGGACACTAAACCTAAACTATCCAAACGGTTATTCTGTACTATATTGCCCGGTGTATCAGTTTTTTTTTGACAAGCAATACAAAATATTAGTATAAAAAATATATGAGATATTTTGATAGATTTCATTAGATTATTTTTTAAAAAATTTTAAAATTAAACTTAATACTCGAAGGGCAAAAAAATATGTTAATCGAAACTAATAAATTAAGATGATAAAATTACATTTTTTTGCTTTTATAGCTTGATTTATTTTTGTTGGATTATTGTTGATTACAAGCATTCACTTGCACACTACGGATTTTGATCTAAAATATCATCTGTAACATCATCTGGTAAGCCACATAATATAGCTTCGTAATTCACACCTTTTGTAAAGGGATGCCATTCATTTTCAAGACTACCAAAGACTTGGTAGTATGGTTTAAAACGCTCAAAATCTCTTGAATAAAACATTTGGTATAGTCTTGTTCTAGATAGCGTTGTACCTCTACAGTATATAATACTTGGAATAGCAAGGTCTCGTCGGCGCCTGAAAAAATCGGCAAGGATAACAGCAAGCGTACCACCTATAAGTCGTGTGTCACCATTATTACTCTTTGAACTGTAATCAATCTTTCTTATCAGTTTTTCAACATCATCTTTATTTTTTTTCATCTCAACGATTATATTTCCATTTTCATCATATTGAAGATCACCAAAGTCTAATTTAAAAACATCTACATCATCCATTTTAATATCACCTTTATAGAATTCAACATGTTTAGTTATAGAACCATTAGGTCCTTTGCTCACAAAGGTATAAACTTTTCCAGAGGGGTCATAGTCTGTATCTAATGTAATAGGGTAAATCGCATCTAAAAAAGATTGCTCAACTTTGTTGTAATTATTCAAATCTACAAGACCCATAATAGTTAATGTTTAAATTATAATCGAAGTTAAAGGCATATAAAAATACATACGGTTTGAAATGTAGTTATATGATATTAAGGCCTATGACTACAAAATAAAAAATAAATTTCACAAAATAGGGATAAGATAAAAAAATAGGGAGTTGTTATATTTTATGACCTATACTAAGAATAAAAAAACCATTTTATTAAAATTATTGATTAATGTATAAATAAATACTATCTTTGTGCTGATTCTAGTATCTATTAAGATGTTGGGGTTATTTATTAATTTCTTAAATTTTTTTTACATGAACATTTATGTTGGAAACCTTAGCTGGAATATGACTAGCGCAGGTTTAAAGGATTTATTCGCTCCCTATGGAGAAGTTTCTAGTGCTAAAATTGTTACTGACAAATTCAATGGCAATCGTAGCAAAGGATTTGGATTCGTTGAAATGCCGAGCAATGAAGATGCTTTAAGAGCTATTGCTGGTTTGCATCAACAAGAAATACAAGGTAGAAAACTTATTGTTAACGAATCTCGTCCAAGAGATAATAACAGATAATTCTCTTTATAGTTCTTCAGAAATAGGAATAAGTTAGCTTATTCCTATTTTTTTTGCCTTTACGCTTGTAGCATTAATCTTGTAAATACCTTTTTTAGACAGCATCATAGCATCCTTTTAGTTACCACAATTAACAAATGCACTTATATAAAAATTGCAAGTGCCGTAGTACCTATAAAATGTAATAACTAAATGATAAATTTATTTTTAGACTAATTTAGTGTATATCTTGATAGGTGTATTTAGTAAACTTTAATAGTATTAATAATGAAAATAGTTAAAATTTTAGGGCGTGAAGTATTAGATTCACGAGGTAATCCAACTGTAGAAGCTGAAGTGTATTTTTCTGATGGTTCCTTGGGACGGGCGATTTGTCCTTCTGGTGCTAGCACGGGTGAAAAAGAGGCACAGGAAATGCGTGATGGGGATAAAAAAAGGTATAATGGTAAAGGGGTTTTAAAGGCGATTCAAAAGATTCAGGATATCATCGCTCCACAAGTAGTACAACAAACATTTGAAACGCAAGCAGATTTCGATAAAAAATTAATAGCTCTTGATGGTACGCCTTTTAAATCAAATCTTGGGGCAAACGCTATTTTACCGCTTTCTATGGCTTTTGCACGTGCGTTAGCCACACACACAAAACTACCGCTTTTTGAATTTTTAGCAAACGGAACTGTAAAACAATGGGTGTTGCCGGTCCCGTGTATGAATGTTATTAATGGTGGCAAACATGCTGATAATAATGTGGATTTTCAAGAGTTTATGATTGCCCCGCACCATGCACATTCTTTTAAAGACTCTATTCGTATGGGCATTGAAGTTTTTCATACTTTAAAAGATATTTTGCATAAGAAGAATTATAGTACCGGTGTTGGTGATGAAGGAGGATTTGCCCCCAATTTAAAATCAAATGAAGAAGCTATTGAAGTTATTTTAGAAGCTATTGTGCAAGCCGGTTATACACCGGGTAAGGATATTTCTTTATGTTTGGATCCTGCAACAAGTGAATTATGGGACAATGGTAATTATAAAATGTTTAAATCATCTAAGCAAGCTATGAGTTCGCATGAACTAAATGAGCTATTTAAAAAATGGGTTAAAAACTACCCAATACTATCGATAGAGGATGGCATGGGTGAAAATGATATTGAAGGATGGAAAATACATACCAAGGAATTGAAAGATCATATTGAAATTATTGGTGATGACTATTTGTGTACGAATCCAACCATATTAAAAAAAGCTATTGAAGATAAAATATGTAATAGTATCTTGATTAAATTAAATCAAATTGGAACTGTAACTGAAACACTTGAAACAATTAATATCGCACAACGAAATAATTATGGTTGTATGATATCGCATCGAAGTGGTGAGACAGAAGATACCTTTATTGCAGATTTAGCGGTTGCTACGGAAGCTAAAAAAATTAAAACAGGTAGCGGTTGTCGTGGTGAACGAATTGCTAAATTTAATCAGTTGCTTCGTATTGAAGAGCAATTAGGCAGTAAGGCTAGTTTTGCCGGTATATCTGCTTTTAAGAATAAAGTCTAATGCTGATTCAACTAAGGGAAGTATAAATTTATTACGCTACTAGAAGTAAATCGAAATTGATTGCTTGATTAGAAAATTATCGCTAAAGAGTAGTAAACCAATTTTGAATAAATCAATGGTGCAACTTACAGGTGGTGCTGATGCGCATTGTTGCCAGATTGATGAGTCTAATAAATCTTTATGATTGATAATTATCACAGTTTTTTTGTTGATGTGAGGCATTAAATAGCTTATTTCTTTGCAAAGGCTATTATTGGTTGGTGTGTACAGAATAATACCGGGTGTATTTAAAAATATTGGTGTTGATAATAAGTCATTTATTGTGTTAACGCGTATTTGTTTGTTGGGTACATCTAATCGTTTTTTGTTATCGGCTATTTCTTCTACCATCAATAAGTGTATGTTTTCATTGGGTGCTAATAGATAGCACATATCCATCAAGCATAAATCACCTAAATATAATATCCATTGGGGTTTAAAGTAATGCGATAATCTAAAAAAAAGTTGTTGATATTTTATTTTATTTTTTGATAGATCATTTTTATTGAATGCTGGGTTGTTCTTTAGCCTTTCGTAAGCGTAATAGTTTTTTTTATCTTGTAAAACTTGCGTAGTAAAATTAAAAAGGAAAGGGGCATGTATGCCGTAGCCGTGAGCGTTAGCAGATCGAATCCAATATTTACAATAGCTTATTGCGTATGGGAAAGGTCGTAATATATTTTTCATTCTAATATGCAGTAAGGCTTAAAATGATTCTATAGTTAGGTGTATCGGTCTTATTTTCTTTTCCATAATTCAAACGAGTGGTCATATAAATTTTTATCATCCGCCGATCGTTTATCAGATGAAACTAATTCCCACTGATGATCGTTTTTTTCGAAAAATGTATCACCATCGATAACGGTATGAACTCTTGTTATATACAAAGTTGTAGCGTACGGTACAAGTGCTTCATAGATTTCGCCACCGCCAACTATAAAAATATTCTTATAGAAATATTGTTTTCCCCATGCTATTGCTTGTTCTATATTGTGTATTGCAACCACGCGTGGATGATTATAATCCTTGTTTCTTGTTAATATTAAATGATGCCTTCCTGGTAGGGGGGTACTTTTTAATTCAATTTCAAAAGTTTTTCGCCCCATGATAATAGGGGTGCCCCAAGTTATATTTTTAAAATAGATTAGGTCACTTGGTAGGTGCCATGGTAAAGTACCATTTTTTCCGATGACATTATTTTCAGAGCAAGCGACAATTGCTGATAAGTTCATAAGATAGACTTATTTAACATAGCGGAAAATTTTATTAGCATTGGTGTAACTACATTTGAAAATAATTGTTGCTTGATGTATTAATAAATAAGTTGGCACGGTTCGTGCTACTGTTTTAAAGGTTGTTGCATCACAGGTTAACAATGGGAATCCGTAGTGATTAACTACGGATTGTACAAGATTGCCCTGCGGTTGTGATGATACAATCAATACAGGAAAATCCTTGTTTTTTAAAAAGAGCAAGAGACTATCATTTACTTGCCGACGAAGCCTTACGGAAACAGGTAGGTCATTTAAAAATAATAAGATGTATTCTTTAGATGATGAGAGAACTGTTTGAGCTGTATCAATCCCGCTACTTGTTTGTAAGGTAAAATCACTGATAACGGGTAATTCGTTATGTCCTTTTTGAATGAGTATTTGTTTTCTATCAACAAAAACATAGCTACTATCTAAGTCATTCGGGAGTTGTTGTGTTGTGAATGTGAAAAGTTTACCATTTTTTTTGTACTCAAATACAAAGTCGTATATATCGGGTGTAGCATTTTGGGGTACTTGCATTTCTGCTAATATATTTTTACCAATGGCAAAAGGTAAGCAGTCTAATATTGGTAAATTGCGCAATACCCATTTTTGCAAGTACATGGTTCCGAATAAAGATGCCCCAAATAAAAACAAAGCCATTAAAGCGGATAGCGCTGGTTGTATATATTTATGAAAGATGACCAACCAAATAATGAGGATAAAAAGAATAACATCTTTTAGAAAAGTTTGTATTGGTGTTAAAGGCAAACAATCGCCAAAACAACCACAGGTTTTAATTTTGCCACTAAATAAAACATAGCTTGTTAAAAACAGAAAAAAAGTTATTAATGCTAAAAGTAGTCGGGTAACAGTTTTACTTTTGGATCCAATAATGAGTGCTACGCCTAAGCCCACTTCAAACAAATTCATGAGGACGGCGAACAAAAGTGAGAACCCATTCAAAGCGTAAAAATGCCATGCCTCAAAAAACTCATCCATTTTATAGCTTAGTCCTAGCGGATCATTAGCTTTAATAAGTCCTGAAAAAATAAATAAAATACCCACCAACCATTTGATTATTGTCGTAATTTGTTTCATGGTTTTGTTATTGTATCCATCTGTAGTAATGCAAATATAGCGTAGTTCAGTATGTCAATAAAATTATCGCTTAAAAGTTCTTTTTGTGTAGTTGTTTTATCCTGTTTTAAAATTTGTTTTAGTCTTGTAATTTTTACCAGCATCAAATCAATAAAACTTTCTTGGCTCATCGATCGCCAAGCCTCGCCGTAGTCATGATTTTTTTTAACAAATATATCTTTTGCTTTTTTTACTGCACGATCATATAGTTCCTTAGCTTTTATCGGTTCCAGCTCTTCAATGGTTGGATTACCAAGGTCTATTTGAATGAGTCCGATGATACTGTAGTTTACAATCCCCATAAAGTCATCTTGAACGGAATCGTCAACCCATTGTTCTTGTGCTTCTTGAATGGTGTGTATTCTTTTAATTTTAATAAAGAGTTGATCAACAATTGAAATTGTTCGGAAAGCACGAAATGAACTGCCGTAATCTTTAAACTTGTTTTCAAAAATCTTGTAACATTTTTGTATAACTTGCTCATACTGCTTTAGGGTATCCATAAAAAATTAGTAATAAAGATTGTTTACAAGATAATTTTGTACATAGTCTTTGACACCTTCTTCTAAAGTGTAAAAATTGTGCTTGTAAATGGTTTTTAATTTATCCATTTGAGCTTGTGTATAATATTGGTATTTATCTCTTATATCCAAAGGCATATCAATATACTCAATGATGGGGGACAATTGTAAACTACTAAAAACAGCTCGAACCAGATCATTGAATGTTCTAGCCGTACCAGTTCCTAAATTATAAATACCATTTGCTTGATGATATAAAGCAGTTGGTAGATTGAGCAGGGTACCAATAACTTCAACAATATCTTTTACATAGATAAAATCGCGTAATTGTTCGCCGTCTTTAAAAGGCGGTTTATAGCTTTTAAAGAGTCTTGCAAATCCTTGTTTTTGAATTTGATAAAAGGCGGATAATACAACGCTAGCCATACGCCCTTTATGGTACTCATTAGGTCCATAAACATTAAAAAATTTGAGACCTATCCATAAAGGTGGGTGTCTATTCTGTGACAGTGCCCATATATCAAATGCTTGTTTACTTTGTCCGTAAGGATTTAATGGTTCTAGTTTTTCTATCAATGCTAACGAACGATCATCATATCCTTGCGTGCCGTCACCATAGGTGGCTGCTGATGATGCGTAAATTAAAGGTATTTGTTTTTCTACACAATACTGCCAACAATGTTGTGAATACGCTAAATTATAAAACTGGTGTATTTCATAATTAAATTCGGTTGTATTCGTGTTTGCCCCTAAATGAATAAATGCGATAATGTTTGGTTGTTGCTGTTCCAACCAATTGAAAAGTGATAGTGTATGTACTTGTTCTACAAATTTCTTTTTTGACCAATTATTTTTTTTAGTGTCATCGGCGAAGTCATCAACCAAAATTAGATTGGTAATGCCCTGAGCATTGAGCCACTCTACCATTACACTGCCAATAAACCCGGCTGCACCAGTAATAATTATGTAGGGCTTTTTATTATACATTGTTTTATAATTATTATTTTAGTTCCGTAGAAAATACTTTTTCAAATTTATCTATTTTTGGTTGAATAATTTTTTGACAATAGGGGACATCGAATCGATGATTGTTATAGAAATTTTGGTGCTCGGCTTCTGCGGGGTAGAAGTTTTTAAAAGGCAAAATAACGGTAACAATAGGTTTATCATAAGCACCACTTTTATCAAGTTTGTCTTTATAGAAAGTTGCTATTTTTTCTTGTTGTGCATTATGATAGTATATAACGCTTTTGTACTGTGGTCCTTCATCATACTCTTGTTTATCAAGGCTGGTAGGATCGTGTGTCTCAAAAAAAACGCGTAAAAGTGTTTGATATGAAATGATTTTTGGATTGTATATAATTTCTGCCAACTCAATATGCCCGGTTTTATGGCTACATACTTCATCATAAGTGGGATTAGGTAAACTGCCACCGCCATAGCCCGCCGTTACACTAATGACACCTTTTAGTCTCTGAAAAAATGCTTCTGTACACCAAAAACACCCTTCGCCAAAAATCGCAGTGTCTTGTGTCTGGTTTACATCATGTGCTTGTTCCATGTACATTGTTTTATTGGGGTACAAACTCAGTAAGTAAAAACATAATATATGAAGCATGGTATATTTTTTCAAAGATACAAAAAAAACACAAGTGTTCGTTTAATCAAGAAAAAATGGGCTAAATCATTTTTTTAGGTGCTAAGAGGTTTTAGGGGTGGATAATGGTTAATGGTCAACCAATTCGCCATTTTCAACTTTCAATTTTATGAATCACAGATTATACAGATTTTACCAATCGTGCCCGATAATTCTCGGGACAATTGATCTTTTTTTATTTGTTTACTCTAGATAACTCAGGGCTATTGATCTTTTTTTAAAATTTGTTTTTTGCTATTAATTGCATCCTGATTTATATAGAGGACAAATAAATTTAATAAAAAAGGTAGAGACGAGGCATATCTCGTCTCTACTTTTTTTGACAACTATTTTATCGATTGAATTATAGCATTTAATGGTTGCTCATTGCCCCCCAATAGTACAAATAAAAAAAATACCTTGTTAAACATGACAAATACCCACCCACTCATTTCGTTATAGAGTCCCCAAAATACATCGCACTTTGTTCCTACTTGTTAAAAATATCACAAATTGGACTTTAATTTGGCTCTATGACGGAAAGGGTGGGTAAAATGTTAGAAGTTTGATAACTTTAAAAATGATAATTTGGTATTTTATAAGGTCATTTTTCTTTCTTTTGTCTT
>JASGCP010000080.1 GCA_030053995.1 Phycisphaerales bacterium | reverse complement strand
ATCAAATATAAAATGTAACTAACTTACCCACTCATTTCGTCATAGAGTCAAAAGATGCTTTACATATAATAAAATTATTTATCGATGATATTGTAAAAAGTAAACATACCTTTAACAATATTCTTGCGAGCCGGTTACTACAATTATTAAAAACATAAATTTATGAAACAAACAGTCTTTATCTTTCTACTATTTTTTTCAAGTAGCGTACTATTCGCCCAAGGTGATCAGAAATTTGATTTCAAATTTAACCATCTCACGCATTATGTTTACAATGTAGATAGTTCGGTAGCTTTTTATGAACGAGTATTACAATTAAAAGAGATTCCTAATCGTGCAAAGAGTAAAGGAGAGCGTTGGATGTCATTAGGGGGGCAATTAGAAATGCATTTGATCAATATTGGCACCAAAACTTTGGTTGTTGACTCGTCACATTTTGCACTATCCACTGCCCATTTTGATGCTTTTCTAAAACACATCCAATCTTTAAAAATAAATTATTTTGATACAGACGATCATCGAAATTACGACCCTACACACCGCACCCATAATTTTAATATTCGTGCAGATGGTGTTAAGCAGATATATTTTCAAGACCCTAATGGTTACTGGATAGAAGTCAATGATATTCATTAGAATATCATTGATACGCTATAAAATAGCTCAGGCGGTAAACCTTAAATATAATAGTTATACCAAAAAATCTATCAGCTGATGCGTATGGTGCCACACCTATAATATCGTGGATGTTAAAAATTAATTACGGTAGTGCCTTTCTTATTTTTTAACTTACACGGCTTTTTTATACATAGTGCTTAGAAATGATACCATCACATTTTGTACATCATAACGCATTACATTTTCCATCCCTATCAAAAAACATATTGTTATGTTACCTGTAACCCGCAAAATATTCTTATCTATTTCTATAATCTACTTATCGAACCTTATTAGCGTGGCGTCTGAATTTAGGCTAAAAAGCAAAGATATTACACAGCGTATTGCAATAGCCAATGTATATACTAAATGTCAAGGTGACAACTTATCCCCTAATTTATATTGGACATCTACCCCAAAGAATACTAAGAGTTTTGCTATTGTGATGTACGATGAGACAGCCCATTTTACGCATTGGATTGCATGCAATATACCATTTGACCTTGATTCCTTACCGGTTGGGGCGGGGAATCATAATATTGAATTATTACCGGATCATAACTTATTAAATCTCAAAAATGATTTTGGCGACTATGGGTATGATGGTCCTTGTCCCCCAATTGGTACAGGTATTCACGAGTATGTATTCACCTTATATGCACTCCCGATTCAAACTATTGATATCAATGACAATATCAAACCGGCGTTAGTTATAAAAAAGATTGCCGAGTTGAGTATCGCCCATACTTCTTTAATATCTTATTATGGTCGTTAGTGATGTAGCATTGGATGCTCACTCTTTTGTCTTGATACAAAAGAAAGAAACAAAGAAAAAATCAAGTCTGCAGAGTAAGGGGTGCAAAACTACGGCTCACTATGTTATTGAAAATGAATGGCATCGGATATATAGAAAGCGAGTATATTTTACTTCCTTGCTTTTTTACAATTATAGTATCGCTACCCACTCGCTTTTTTTTTATATGCACATCAGCCTATTTTCGATGGGTAGTTCGTTCGCATTTTTTTGCAAAGCCCTTACTCTGAGGGCATTTCGGCGATATACTCAATGGTATCAATATGAAATTAAGATAAGCTACCCACCCTTTTCGTCCTAGAACCAATGTTTTATTGAGATGGCAAAAAAATAGTTGTCTCGATATATTTTTTTGCTATGGGCTTATAATTCTATTGTTTTTGAAAGAGCATAAAAAAGGCACCGAAATGGTGCCTAATAATTTTATGAAAATTTTGAAAATTAACAAGGTAGAGAATCGATACAACAAAAAGTAATACAACGGCTGGTGCAATCGGAATAAGTTGCAATACCTGTACCACCTTGAGTACATCTAGGATTTGTCCACATTCCAGTAGTAGTATCACAATAGTTTGATGGTGGTGTTCCATCATGGCATGACTTCATACTACTACCGCTTATTAATGACAATTCTTTTCTGTTCATAGACAAACCTAAGTTTGCTGTTTTTTTCTTCATGTTATTATAATTTTATTATTTGCAAAATTACATTATTTAGACAATAAATTACAGTAAAAGTTAAAAAATGGGATAAATCATTTTTCGAGGTGCTAAGCGGTTTTATTAATGGATCATGGTTAGAACCTTTAAATGTTTTTTCTTTTGTCTGAACCGTGATTTATATGATTAACTGATTGGCATGATTGTTCTTTTGTCTGAATCACGGATACACGAATTGCTAAGCCCCCCAGATATATGGATATTGATCTTTTTTGATTTTTTTTTTTGCCATCAATTGCCTCCAGATTTATCTGGGGGACAAATAAATTTAATAAGAAGGCTTTAGCCAAAATATTTTACCCCCTTTCGTCATAGAGGATGTCATAGAGGATTGCGTATCGGGACAAAATAAAGAAAATGACCTTATCAAAATAAAAATTCTTGTTTTAAGGGGCAATTAGGGAACCATTAATCATTCAACATTAACCATTAAACATTGTTAGTCCCACTCATTTCTTTAGAAGGTCATGCTCACTTACTTTAGCGTTAATTTCTACTGCTTTTAGCACCTCAAAAAATGATTTAGCCCAAATGTGCAGATATATCTGAATCTCTTTCGCCTGCTCTCTATTTTAGTGATTGCAAAATCAGGGGCTATATTGAACATCGTTTGTAGAAAACTGAAAAAATATTTTGATTTATCAAAAAAAAAAATACCTTTGTGGAATTATTAGCCGATTTTTTACAAACATCCTAAAAAAAATGTAATATGAAACTTTCCTTAAAATTAGGTTCTACACTTTCTAGAAATGAAATTAAAGTCATTAAAGGTTCTACTGGTTCTAATTTAGTAAAAGTTACCAAAGATAATTTGATACAAGTCAACAACGATGGTGTAATTAAGACCTGTTGTGCATTTGTATGCAGTCATAGTTTTACATGCCTTTATATAGGCGATTTGAAATGTGATGATAATAGTGGTTGTTAAGTTATCCTTTAGGTTGGATTGTTTTTATTGGCGTAATAGCTTTATAAGGATAATCCCCCATGACTAAATCATGATAGATGTATAAAATTTTGTACATCTATCATGATATTTCTTGTCGTTGTAATCGATGATTTGGTCAAAGAGCCCCCCTTAGCCCAACTTACTAAACCAATATTCGTAAGTGTATGATAATCAAATATATAAAAATTTGCACATATCGATTTAGGGACTACAACTTAACTTAGTGCGTTTAGGTGTACTTTTATAGTTGGTAGTAGTGCAGATTTCTTGTACTTTTGGAATTGATCTTGCGGATTGTTTGAAAAAAATAGTTTGTTTTTTTGTGCTTTTAACGGATGAAGTAACAATTTTTTGTGTATTCATAATTCGGACAACATTGTGCCAATCATAATGAATATTTTTTGTTTTAGTTTGTAGCGAATAGTTGCCACTACGATGTAAGCTAATACGCCTAAAAACAAGTGTGTTTTACAACTTATGTCGTGGATATGATAAACCGGTCGCAAGGATAAATCTGTTTTAAGAATACGAAAATAGGCTTCCACTTCTCGAATAGTCTTATAAATAAATCTACAAAGGTAAAAACATAAATCCTCGAAGGTCACTTGAATATTTAGTTCTTATCTGTTGCCAGCTATCGCATTGATTATTGGTTCTAAATATTTTGCCATCATTCCCTACCGTTACAATGACTAGATCATTAGAATAGCCCACTGCATAAAGGCATGTATTTGTTTTTATAGATTTATTATCCCAACTAAGTCCACCATTATTTGTTAACAGCACAGTTCCTGAATCACCTACAATTATTCCTTGAACAGAATTATAAAATGAAGCTCTGCGAAGGGATTTGTTAGTGTTAGAAGAAATTAAAGACCAAGTTGATCCTGTATCCGTTGTTCTTAAAATAACCCCCTGATACCCAACTGCAACCGCTGTGCCACCACCAACTAATTGTATATCATATAAAACATCGGTTGTAATATTTGAAACATCGACTCCTGTCCAATTTATAATATCAGGTTCATCAAGGAATAAAGAGTTCGTTTTCAGTATGCCTGTTCTTGAAAAATTATAACTACCAACAGCAATCGCCCTAGTATCATTAATAAATGTAATGCCGTACAGACTATAAGTAGTTTGAGATGGGTATATAAAATTCCAATTATTTCCTGTATCATCAGAGCCTATAATATCACCTACGCCGGCAACTATAACCTGATTTTTAAAAAGGTCAATACTGCTCAATTCACCAACACCGGTACCAAATAAAGATGTAGGAAACCATGATTGACCAGCGTCTTCAGTTTTAAAAATACTTGGGGATCCTTGATTATTAAAACCGATCGCAACACCGACCTTGTCATTAGCAAATTTTAAAGCATTAAGCATGATGCCAGAAGACGACCAATTTGTTATTGAATCCCAAGTAAGTCCTCCATCAGTTGTTTGTAGGATTGTCTGGTTACCAACCGCAATACCCATAAGCAAGGTTACTTGAGAACCGTTTATAGCTGAGGATTTTTTACAGCAAAAGGATGATTCAGCCATCAATATAACAATTAAGAATAGGCGTATTCTTTTAAAAATTTCCTTGTGCATAATTGATCTTAAAATAATGTAGAATATAATATGAGATTGTACAGCAGTAAAAATAGTTGAAAATCATTTTATCTAAAAGTGAATTGTACTTGTAGATTTTTTGGGGTTTGTGATAAAATCAAAGATAAACAAATTTTTCATCCTCCCTCTCTATTTCGTTTCGGCTACACCTGCAATCAATAGAGAGGGGCAAATGCTGGGTATAACTTTGTGAAACTAAAAAAATATTATTTTTAAAGTGCAATTAATTAAACCTTAATTGCACTCATTTCGTTATAGCATCTATTATTGCTAAGGGGAGCCCCATTACTTAGCGTAATGAGGGATTAATTTTTTAGCCAATTGAACCATCTGAGTTACTTCATTATCGGGTAGGTTACCTTTTTTAAATTCAGCTAGTGCTTGAGGCAATTTAGCTTTTAGCTCAGCAATAAAATGAAGTTCAAATTCCTTTACTTTATTAACGGCTACTTCGCGTAACAAACCATTGGTACCCAAATAAATAATAGCTACTTGACACTCTACCGCCCAAGGTGAATATTGAGGTTGTTTTAGAATTTCCACATTACGGGCACCTTTGTCAAGAACCAATTTTGTTGCTTGGTCTAGATCACCGCCAAATTTTGAGAATGCTTCCATTTCCCTATATAATGCTTGGTCTAGCTTTAAGGTACCGGATACCTTCTTCATCGATTTAATTTGAGCATTACCACCGACACGACTAACCGATATACCCACATTAATAGCGGGACGGATACCGGCATTAAAAAGGTTCGATTCCAAGAAAATTTGCCCATCGGTAATAGAAATAACATTGGTTGGAATGTAAGCAGACACATCGCCGGCTTGCGTTTCGATAATAGGCAAGGCGGTTAAACTCCCCCCCCCTTTTACAAGATGTTTAATATTGTCGGGCAGATCATTCATATTTTTAGCAACGGCGTCATTGTTGATAATTTTTGCTGCTCGTTCTAATAAGCGAGAGTGAAGATAAAACACATCACCGGGGTATGCTTCACGACCGGGTGGGCGTCTTAATAGTAAAGATACTTCACGGTAGGCGACTGCTTGTTTTGAAAGGTCGTCAAAAATAATTAAAGCAGGTCTGCCGGTATCTCTAAAAAACTCACCAATGGCTGCACCGGCAAAAGGGGCATAGAATTGCTGTGCTGCGGAATCGCTAGCAGAGGCACAAACAATGGTGGTATATTTCATAGCACCATTATCTTGCAACACCTTCATCACACCCGCCACCGTTGATGCTTTTTGTCCTATGGCAACATAAATACAATACACAGGTTTACCGGATTCATAAAATTCCTTTTGGTTAATGATTGTATCTACGGCGATAGCGGTTTTTCCTGTTTGTCGGTCACCGATAATTAATTCTCTTTGACCTCTACCGATAGGGATCATTGCGTCGATAGCTTTGATACCTGTTTGTAGCGGTTCTTTTACTGGTTCACGATAAATAACGCCGGGTGCTTTTCGTTCTAAAGGCATATCAAATAATTCACCACTGATAGTTCCTTTTCCATCGATAGGGGTGCCTAATGTATTAATCACGCGTCCAATTAAGCCTTCGCCCACTTTGATAGATGCGATTTTGCCGGTTCTTTTCACTTTATCACCTTCCTTAATACTACCGCTACCATCCATTAACACGGCACCTACATTATCCTCTTCCAAGTTTAGTGCGATTGCTTTAGTACCGTTATCAAACTCCACCAATTCACCGTACCCAACCGAATTCAGACCGTAAATTCTAGCAATACCGTCGCCTACTTGTAATACGGTTCCCACCTCTTCAAGTGTGGTATTAAAATTAAAGCTACTCAATTGCTGACGCAAGATTACTGAAATTTCATCTGGTTTAATATCTGCCATATTATTTATATTTTTATAATTATTTTTATTTCTTCATAACAACTAACATTGACTCATCGTGCGCTTCAATTCAAACAATTCGCGTTGCACACTGAGGTTTAATAATCGATCGTTATACTCAATAACTAATCCCCCTATTAAATCTTTATTTACTGTATGTACCATAGCGATATTCTTGATACCTGCCTCATTCAATTTCTTTTCTATATATCGCTTACTATCATCTGATAAATCTACTGCACTGGTAATATGAACGGCGTTGATTCCTTTAACTTTGTTATACAGTTTATCAAACGACAAGCATATATCATACCAATACATTTCCCTTGTTTTTGCGACCAAGAGTTTTAGGAAGTCGCTTGTTAAACTATTTACTTCTTTTTGAACAATAGCCTCGATAATTTTATTTTTCTTTATTGGTTTAACGATTGGGCTACTCATCAACAATCTAAAATCGGTGCTTTTGCTATGCAACAATTTAAGGTATTGTACATCTTTATAGATAACATCCACGATATTGCGTGTGGTAGCAACATCCAATAAACTTTTAGCGTAGCGTTCTGCAAGTTTGATATTATTCATATAATTCAATTCAATTTTGCTTCCTTAGATAATTCTTGAATCAATCGTTCTTGTTCTTGTTTATTAGCCAGTTCTCTTCTGAGGATTTTTTCAGAAACTTCCACTACCATATTACTAACTTGCGATTTCACTTCAGTAAGCAACATATTTTTTTGCTGTATAATGCTTTGTTGGGCATCAGCCAATATTTTATCATATTCAACTTTTGCTTTTTCTTTTGCATCAGAAACTAACTTATCGGCTGCGTAACGAGCTTCTTTTACAAGCAAGGCACTTTCCTCGCGCGCTTGCATGAGGAGTGTTTCATTTTGGTTCTTAATAGCACCCATTTCTGCTTTTAATTTATCGGTAGAAGCGATAGCGTCAGCAATTTCCTGCTCTCTATTTTGTAAGGCTTCCAAAATTGTTTTCCATCCAAATTTACGCAGTAAAAGAAAAACAATAACAAAAGCTATCAATGTCCAAAACAAAAGACCGATACCGGGCGTGAGTAATTCCATACTTATTTTTTTGTAAATACTGCATAAAATTTAAGGTTTTATGCAGTATGGATCATAATAAAAAGATATTAAACAAACAAGGCTATTACCGTAGCAATAACGGCGAATAAAGCCACACCTTCAACTAAAGCAGCCGTTAAAATCATATTCGCACGGATGTCGTTCATAGCTTCTGGTTGTCGTGCAATACTTTCTACTGCTGCTTTACCAATTTGACCAATTCCTATACCGGCACCGATAGCCGCTAGTCCTGCCCCAATGGCAGCACCGGCGTTAGCAATTCCGTTTGCAGATAACAAAACAAATAATAACATAAGATATAATTTAGATTAAATAATACAACTTTTTAATGATGATGTTCGAGATGATGTTGCGGTTCTTCAATTGCTTGCCCAATAAATACCGCTGTTAAATTGGTAAAAATATAGGCTTGAATAAATGCCACCAATATTTCAATAAAATAAATAAAAACCACAAATGCTACCGATATAGGTGCAAAGCCAAATCCAACAGCAATTTTTATGTACCCAAAGATAAAAATCAACATAATTAAACAAGTAATAATCATGTGTCCGGCGATCATATTTGCAAAAAGCCTAATAATCAAAGCAAAAGGTTTAGTAAAAACGCCCAATATTTCAACAGGTATTAAAATAAACTTTATTCCTAATGGTACGCCCGATGGGTTAAAAAGATGTGCCCAGTAATACTTACCCGCATTAAAGGTAGTAACAAGAAAAGATATAACCCCTAGAACCACAGTAAAAGCAATATTGCCCGTAACATTAGCCGATGAAGGAATAAGTCCAACCAAGTTATTAATAAGAATGAAGAAAAAAACGGTCAGGAGATAAGGCATATATTTTACATGTTTATCGCCTAAATAAGCTATTCCAACTTCATCGCGTACAAAAATAATAATAGGCTCTAATAAATTTTGGATACCTTTTGGAGCCGTTTTAACGCCCACGCCTTTTCTGTATCGTGCACCGACTGTCAAGATAACCCATACCAATAAAATAGTACAGATAAACATTTGAGCTACATTCCTTGTAATTGAAAAATCATAAACTTGAACACCCTTGATAGGATGATCATTGGCATCAACCGCAATAATTTTGCCAACAGCAGGCAAAGGGGTAGTGGTATCAATATTTAACGCTGGCGTTGTGGCACTGGTTACGGCTGATCCGCTATTTATCATATTGGCTCTATAAGCTAAAACATTTTTTTCTCTCTGCTTTTGTAAATGCTCAAGATATACTTCATCTACCAAACGATAGCCGTTATATCTATGCATTCCGTGTCCAAAATGAGAAGACATAAAACAAGTCAAACCGCCCTTTTGGGGTGTATAGAGAATAATGGGTAAAGGTAAAGCGATAATACGATCATCAATTGATGCAATTCTAAAATCATGGTCATCCAGAACATGTTCTAAAAGAATAGTGCCCGTTTTGCCGGGTAAAAAGTCAAGGTTATGTTTATACATCGTATCATTCAAAATGCCATCAAATTCGTCATTTGAAGCATACAACTGCGTACTTACAAGATTCGTAAATACCAGTATTATCAACACTTTTAAGTACTGACGCACAAGAGTAGATTTCAATAAATTAATCATATTGACAACATTAGATTCGCAAAGTTAATTTTTTTTTAGTAAAATAAAGAATAAAATATTGGGTAATTTTGGCTAAATTATTTTTTGAGGTACTAAGAGAAGTCGGATTTAATGTTAGCGGGTGAAAAACGGCTCTCTAACGAAATTGGTGGGTTGTTTTTTTATTTGTGCTCGATTGGGGGGACAACCATTTGTCATCCCGATAAATCCGGATGCAATTGATGGCAAAAAAAATCAAAAAAAGATCAATAGCCCTGATTTATATAGAGTAAAAAAATAAAAAAGATCAATTGCCCCCAGATTTATCTGAGGGCAATTGGCAGAGAATCTGTGTCATCCGTGATTCAGAAAATTGAAAGTTGCAAATGGCGAATTGGTTATCCATTAACCATTAATAATAATAATAAAACCTCTTAGCACCTCAAAATTATGATTTAGCCTCGTACTACAAATTTTGGGAAATAACAATAAAGTAATTAACTTTGCGAAAGATTATGTATCCAATTATATAAAAATATTATAACAAACTAGATATTATTTATAACAAACTATGTTAAACAATGAAGTATAAGTCTTACATAAGGTGGGCTTTT
>JASGCP010000079.1 GCA_030053995.1 Phycisphaerales bacterium | reverse complement strand
CAAGACAAAAGAAAGAAAAATGACCTTATAAAATACCAAATTATCATTTTTAAAGGCATCAAACTTCTAACATTTTACCCACCCTTTTCGTCATAGAGCCATTTTATTTTTATAGCTTTTTTTACAGCTTGTATATTCCCGATTGATTGATGTGTTAAAGCATATTTAATCATTTCACATCTGGGTTAAAAAAACAGCAATAGCTTATTAACTTATAATTAACTTGTTTCGTACCTATTTTTTTGTAACATTTATTGTTTTTTTTTGTCTAAAAAAAATAGTATAAAAAAATAATAAATATCTATGAATAGTCTATGGATGCTCATTAAAGACATACCCTTGATTTGTCTTACTTTATTAATAGCCATTGTAAAATCTCTGAGTGAAGGTAGTTGGCGGATTATAATTCCAACGACGCTTCGTATCTTTACTTTTATTTGTATTGTATTGAGTTTAATGTCTCTTATACAACATCATTAGGCGCACTTGCTAAAAAAGACTATTACACAATCCTCGAAAGTTAAATTTTAGTTACTAAAAGCTACCTTGTTTATGCTACATATGAGATGTCTATAAAAGTCATTGTTTATACTACTTTTGCGATAACTCGTGTGTAGTCTATGCTATGCACCCTTCAGTAATTTGTTAAATTATCGTTCTTTGTCGGTTATCTTGGTTTTGATGTATTTTTTTTTAACCTTTTTATGTAAATATTGTCTAATACTATGGTTATATTTTTTTTTAATTAAATCCATTAAATCTTTTTTATGAAACAAGTAAATCGCAAATTAGGGGAAAATCTCAAAAGAAACGAATTGAAAAATATTCAAGGTGCTGCTATTATAGGTCAAGTTAATGCTAATGGTTGTGGTCCGAGTTGTACAACACAAACGAAGTGTTCTTGTGTTAGTTCTGGTTCTGGTTCATTCAACTGTGTGTGTTCTTAGTTTTTCCGGCTTGTACGGTTAATCAATCAATTATGAAAAATTTATTAAAACATTTAGGTTATTCGTTAAGAAGGGGTGATTTAAAGAGAATAGAAGGTGCTTTTGGTAGTGCACATAGTTGTGCTGGTAAAGCCGGTTCATCTTGTCAGATATGTGATGGTGATACTAATATTCAGTATGTCTGTGGCGATGGTGATGGCGACAATGCTACCTTGTGGTCGACTTGGATTGCAACAGCCGATATATCGGCATTTTGGAATCATGCAACTAATGGATGCACGGATTATAATACATCAGGACATCTGGTTTCAATAACAACTTGTCAATGGACTACGCCATAAATTATGTTTCGTACTGTCTTTTGACTTCTTTAGTAGGACTGTAAATAACTTTTTATTTACAGTCTTTTTTTTGTAATGGTCACCTTTGTTTTATTGGATCACTTTTATTTTGTGGGTCGTTTTTTATAACGAATACAGTGGTCGTTATTGTAAGTTTAATTAAAAATTAACCAAGTAACCTACGGTTTTTGCGTCAATCGTAATGGGCTTGGTAGTAATTTTATTTGCTGGAGTCTTCATAAATTCTACAAGGTATTTTTGTAGATTGGTACTTGCTTCTTTAGCTACTTTTTCGTAGTCAGTAAGCATAAGGTCTAGCCCGCCAAAGAATCGCTGATTAAGGTTGTTCATGATTGGTATGATAACATAGTTGTTGTGTAGTAATGTAGCAATTTCGTAGTCAATAATGCCTTTTAAAGAGCAATGATACAGGGAAGCAAAATTAATCATTCGTTCAAAGGTATTTATTACTAATTGGTTGCCGTTGCGATGGAATTTATAGGCTATCAAAGCGGCTAAATTTTTTACATACGATAAATACCAATTAGGTCTAATGTAAATGTAATCGGGTTCTGCTTGGTCGCTTGCAGCATGGTCGATGGTATATTGAATGCCGAGTGTATGTAAAAAAGGACTACCGTACATTCTAAATTTATCGGTTATTGTATTTCCATAGATATGGTAAAGATATTCTGGTAAGGTTTGCTGGTTAAGAAATTTCTTTTGCAGGTTTGAGTCTATTAAAAATTGTAAGCCATTTTGATGAATATCCTCATTGATATAGTTTAGCCATTGTTCTATCTTAGGGGCTATATCGGGTCTGTTTTCATGTTGCCATTGCTCCTCGGTGGTATTACCTATTCTTGTATGGGCATAGGTATCGCCGAAACGATGCAAGAGTCGTCCTAATTCTGGTATATCTTGTTCATTGGTGTACATAAATTGTAGGGCGGTAACGAGTTCTTCTACACCATGAAATCCATCGGTTAAAGCATGTGTTGTTTTTTGATCGTAACCATTAGCCCATGTGTCATTAATTCTAAAATCCATTTGTCCATGCACATCCGTGTCTGGTGATTCGGTTGCGATTGCTAATTGTAGGGCTTGCTCAGGA
Organism: Phycisphaerales bacterium; assembly: GCA_030053995.1. Lineage (GTDB taxonomy): Bacteria > Bacteroidota > Bacteroidia > Chitinophagales > Chitinophagaceae > JASGCP01. Next base: position 7,683 of record JASGCP010000079.1, on the reverse strand, counting down.
TTCATGCCAAGCATGAGTGCTACAAGATACACCGTGCTGTAATGTCCGTCTGTTTCGTATTTTGAGTCTTTATTAGGTTTATATGCATTGAGTACGAGTCCCGGTTCGTGCATTGCGTTCCATTGTAACTTATTTAATTTTTGTCCGTCTTGGTAATTCATTAGGTTGTCAATGAGGTCTGTTTCGTTAAAACCGTATTGTTTATCGAAAGTATGTTTTAGATGAAACCGCCCGTGTCCTACTTCGTGTGCAATAATGGTATTGAGGCGTGTCGGTAAATGACCTTTTGTAAAAATATAACCGAATTGGCTTCCTCTTGGCATATCGCCAATTACTGATTCATCTGTTGGTTTTTCTAAGATGAATAGATATAATCGATCTTTTTCTATCTGATGTGTTAGTGCATAAGCGTCATTAATTGCCTTCATATCACTGCTGTAGGTAGTAAAAGCCTTGCTTGGTTTTACCGCAAACTTTTCTTTTGCTAAAGAGTAATCAAAAGACGGTGCTTCATCAACTTTAAATTTTATTTGGATGGGTTCGTAAATTTTCTTGAGTGTTTCTTCTAATGATTGTTTGTCAATTTTATTGCCATTAACTGGTATAATGGTCAACGGGACTGTTTTTTCTTGGTAGCTGACGATTAATAGTTTGCCTAATAAATTTGTTTGATTTCCTTTTTTATAGACGGCGTATAACTCTTGGGCGTCATTATCTTTACCACCGATAATATAAACTTGGAATTTATTATTACCGAGGTATTTGCTTACAAAAAGATTTTCTTTTTTGGTAATGAATTTAATTTTGCTAGGATCAAAGTTGTTATCTCTTATTGTGATAGTAGCAATAACGGTGTCGATTTTTCCTTTAGCTACACAACAGGCGGAAACATGATAATTGCCATTGAGTAATTCGTATTGATCATTCCATAGACTACTTTTTTGATAAGTTGTAATCCATTGATCGAAGTTTAATTTATAAGGATCGGTGGCTTCAAATTGTACTACAGCCATGTCTTCATTGAGGTGATTCATATTTTCAGGTTTTATAACTAAGGGCTCGTGAGCACCTACTTTTGTCATGTTGCCTTGATGATCAATTATAAATTGGTCGCCTTCTTTGTCTTGTATCGTGGTGGGTAGGCTATCAAGGGCGACTTCCCTTGCGTTACCTTCTTTATCGGTAATGACTACTACTACTTTGTTGTTGTCTGGTAAGAGTAGTTCCCCATTGTTATGGGCTGTATCCGGTTTGATGGTAACTTTTTTTTGAGGTTCTTTAATAATAAAATCAACGGGATAATCGACCGTACTGAGTCCTTGTTTAGGAAAACCAATTGTAGCACCACCTTCTACAATTTTATCTAAGTCAATAATTGTTTGCTCATTTGATTGATAAGCCGTTTCAATAGTGCCATGAACCAATTGTTTGTCTTTGTTAATATCAATGTCATTAAAATGAACTTTAATTTTTGTTTTTGCTAAAAAGGGGATAATGACAAATCCTTGTCCTGTAAAAGGGCGTCTTTGTTTATCAATTTGCGTAACTTCTATTGGGAAGTCGCCGGTGTAAAAGTGGTCATGGACATGTAGGGAATCGAGTAAGGATACATTGCTAAGATTGAGGTTGGGTAGCAGTCCGCAATAGGCGTTGTTTGTTTCTTCAACGGGTGTTTCAAAACTTTTAACAATACCATAAACGGGGTCTTGATTGCTTACGCAAAGCCCACCGAGTTGATAGTCATAAACGGTTGCTGGTTTAATATCCCATAGTGTTACTTGATGCTCTGAAGTATTTATTGATTGTGTAAACCATTGTGCATTAGTATTATAGCGTTCACGATATTTAATGGTGTATCGTTGAATTTTAATATTTGGTTCCCAAGCAATTACCACTTTACCATTTTCAATTAAAACAATATCTTGATCGGGAACGGGACAATCGTCTTGGTAGGTGAATGAAAAAACGGGGCTATAACCATCATTTCTAAATACAGTTGGCTGTTGGGTTGTTTCATGGGCTAATACTTGCACGCGCCATGCATATTTTTTGCCGGGCAGTAGCGGCGGGGCTTGCGGTCCGTAAATATAGGTTGTTGTATTGGTTATTGTTTGAAAAAAGGGCGATGTATTTTGAAAGGCTATTGCTGGGTCTATTTGATTATCCCAAACTTCTGTTATTTGAAAGCGATATTGTGTTGTTGCAAAGCTGATGCTGGTGTTTAAGTGTCTGGGTGTCCAATTAAATAAAATATAGTTAGGATTACTGTAGGCTATGTTATCGCTATTTTCGGGGGTGTTGAGAATGGGCGGTTCACTCAAGGATAAGTAAACAGATGCACAGTTAGGGAAGCTAATAACTCTACCTGATTGTGCATCTAAAACTTCAAAGCATAATTGATAGTATCCTTCAGGTAAATATCCTTGCCTTTGATATTGTTCTTTACTTATTCCTACAAATTGTAAATGATCAGGGTTAAAGTAATAGGATAGGTCATTCATTGATACCTCGAACGGTACACCAAAACGAATCGTTAGTATGGGCGAAACCTGATCATTTACTGAAGAAAGTTTGATGGCGGATCCTTGTATAGACATGCGTAAACGGACCATTAATTCTGGTTTTTGAAAATCTAAAGCCGTCAGTATTACAATTAATTTTCGCGTACTGTAATAATTACTTAATACGGTTGAGAATGGCGGTAGAACTTGTGTAGAAACAGTTACGGGGTACTGTGCATTTGATTTTTTTGATAGAATCAAGAGGAAGACTACAAAATACAGTAAGTAGCGTTTAGTGGTTCTACACATATTGATAGCTTAGTTTAGTTAATGATATATGATATTGTATTATAGAATAATAATTTGATGTCCTAAACTTTGTGAATTAGATTCTACTAATACATAATAAGATCCTGTTGCTACACTCGCTTGAATGGGAATATCGTAACTTTTACTACCCGATTCTTGTATATCAACAATTGTTTGATGTGTACTTAAATTGATCATTCGGACTCTTACATTGCCCACACTGTTGAGCATTACTTTAACATTAAACTTACCATGACTGGGATTGGGATATATTTGCATGTTGTTAATGGCAAATGTATTTAATGCAGTAGGCGTATGAAAATCTGCCCCCTCTACTATATGAATGGTGCGTTCATACCACGCGGTACAATTACCAAGATAGGTCTGTAATCCTATTGTATAAACACCCGTATCGGTAAATATTAATTCTGCTTGGTGCTCATCGCTGTTTATTAATTTAATGGGGTCTTGTTTTTGTATGATCCAGTGTAAGCTATCTGGGTGGGGATTACTGATGTTAATGAGATAAACTGATTGATCTTTAAAAGCCGTAGTCGCTGCTAAATAGTCGGCCGCAATATTGAGTACACTTTCAGAAATTGTGATGGTATCTTTTATTGTGCATTGATGCTCGTTGGTGATTGTGGCAATGTAAGTTCCTGCCTTGGTTAATTTTACTTGTGGCACACTGGCAGTAAATCCATTATTAGATGTCCAATTATATGTTATTTGATGATTAGGTAGTGTAATGTCTAATGCGAGATTTTGTCCAGAACATAAACATCGATCATTCCCTAATGATAGTTTTAATTGTTCGGGGTTATTTAATTGGTAGCGTTTAATAAATTGACATCCATGGGCATCTTGTATGGCTACTTCATATATACCGGCTTTTAAATTTTCGACAATAGAATCATTGACCCCATTATCCCATTTATATTGATAGGGTGGCGTAGCACCAATCAGGTGTAAACAAATGCTACCCGATGCTGAATCATAACAGGTGGGATCTTGTAAGTCTGTTTTCATTGTTAAATTTTCTGGGGTAGGTAATACTACGGCTACCATATTTTGGCAATGATGGTGATCATTTACTTCAAGGAGATATTCATCTTGAATCAGTCCTTTTGCGATATTAGTTGTTTCTTCAATATTGGGCCACCATTTGTAACGATAGGGTAATGTCCCACCCTTGACAATTGCCGTAATGATGCCGTCTTGACCGCTAAAACAGGTTACTGGTGAAATGGTCGTTTCTATTGTTAAGCTATCCGGCTCGGCTAAATGAATTAAGTTTGTTTGTCCTACAATATCGTTAGCATCTGTAATGGTTAACCGATAGTATCCAGTTGGTAGGTTTGGTAAAGTACTGTCTTTTATATGATCATAGGTTATAGAATCTTGTTGTTTTTCTATTTTACGCCATAAATAATGATAGGGTAGATTGGGATAAGCGAAGGGTACACCGCCACGAATATGTGCGGTGAGTTGCCCGTCTTGTTGATGCTTACAAGAAATTGGGTTAGTGGTATCGATGTTAATAACGATGGCATCAGGGGCGATCAATGTGAAGGTGTCTTTTGTTATGCAACCTGCTACAGTAGCGGGGATGTTATTATTCGGCAAATAATATTGATCATGTACCATTACCTCATATTCGCCGGCGGGTATATGATCTACAAAATAGTAATAATGGTTGTTATCGTTGTTTGAAAATTGTCCTTGATATTGTTGGCTGTTGGTTAGATTTTTGTAAGAAACAGAATACCCGCTAGCAGTTGATTGATTAGGACTTCCACCCGTTGCGTTGATTGTTAGTTTGCCATCCGTGCGTCCGTATCCTCGCGGGTGTTCAATTTGATGTGCTATGATAGCGACCGGCGCATTAGGCTCGGTTATGGTTAATTCTTTTTGCTCAATATCGTAGTGCTCATTTTTTAAGATTAAAGCATAGCACCCTTGATGATTATAAATTGCAGTAGTATAATTACCAGGTTGTAATTGATCAATGGTGTAATCTGTTGTGTTGGTAGGTATGGTAATTTCTTCTTTTTTGTTGTCATGTTGCAAGACTATTGTAAAAGGGGAATTGGTTTCTGGTAAATTATGTATTCGAATACGACCATTGTTTGCCTGATGACAATAGATTAAATCCGCTTGTGCTTCAAAAGAATAATTACTAGGCTCATCAATCTTTAATTGATGTTTATGTAACACGCCATCTGTGTATAAAACGCGTCCTTTATATTTCCCGTTCAAAAGTTTTAACTGATAGTTGTCGCCTTTTAAGTTGGCTAACCAAGTGTATGCTGTGTCTTTATCTAATTGTGTTATGTTAAATACTTGATTGGTATAATTTGAACCTTGTATGTCTAAAGATATTGTTTCATCAGCGTATAAAGGTCGGTCAAATTTGATTTTAATGTACCCATTGGCACTTTGAAAACAGCTTGGCGGTGTTGCTTCTACTTTAGTAATATGCGGTGCAACAATGATCGGTTTTAATACAAGGTATTGTATAGTTGCCTTACTGCAATAAGGTATTAATCGGATATAAAAATTTTGTGATTTTTCTACTAATTGCAAAAATTGATCAAATGACATGAAGGTGCTGGGTTCTACGGACAGGGTGGGTCGATAATTAACGGCTTTGGGGAAGTCATACCATGTAGCCAGATTATAACTGTATTGCCAATGGTATTCTCTCGCTTTAAATCCTGCATTTGTACGCACTTTAACCGCATCTTGTTGATCAAAGGGCATTAAATTATCGGCGTTGGAAACCTGAATTTTATCGAATAAGGGGATCATGGTAATTTCAAAATTGCCATTCTCTAAGATATGCTTGCCATTGGGTGCCATTTGTTCGTATAATTTGTAGCAACTTGTATTTTCTGGGTTAATGGTATAGCTGTACGAGGCATGATAATCATGGAGTTGGCATCCTTTGTGATCCCAAGCAGTCCATACATTTCTAGGAACTTCAATGTGCATATTAATTTTAAGGGCATGGGTGTCTTTGTTTGTTATGATTCTACTGGCATAATAATCATGCTCTGTTTCAATCTTGTTTAACGGCATCAAAAATCGATCGTTGAGTTTTGTCCCATTTATATTAAATAAGTCAAATTCGGCATAGCTATTGCACTTAGCATCAAAACTGTGGTTGTAAATTCCTTTTCTATCATTCTCGGCAGTCTGTAAATTGGACAATCTTAGTTCGACTCTGTACGATTGCGACAGTGCGTGTTGATTCAATATAATACAAAGTAATAGGGGTAGGTGTAATAATAACCTCATATCAGTTAGTTTTTGGGTAATTAAAATAATAGTGCCTTTAAGTTAAAGCACTTAAGGGAGTAAGTGCTTGGTTCTGTTATTCAAGAGTAAGTTATTTAAAATGTCAATGGTTACTAAATTTTTTGCCCTTGAATTTGGTCCGCCAATATAATTACCGTTGTTGTCATAAATGATAACATAAAATGATTGCTGACCTAAAGAACGAACTTGAAAATAAAAACTGTCGATTGCACGGCTAATATTTGATAGGGGAATTTTCGTGTGCGGTGGAAAAGTGTCCACGAAATTTTTGCTATAGAAAACACTATCTAAGGCTACAAAGTATTTTGATGTATCACCAGCAAAAATTGTTAAAGATATATCTAACAAATATGTTTCCCCAACACAGTAGCATGGCGGATTATCTAAGGGATTAAATCCATAGTTAAAGCCAATACTTAATCCTTCGCTATTTTTTCTTGGCCCAGTATCTTTTTTGCAACCGAGTAAGCTAATTATGAATAAGCCAAGTACAAAACCTGACTTTAAAAAACGAGTAGATGGTAACATAGTAGTGTCTTGTTTTAGCACAGTTTTTAAAATGGTTGAATGCAACTTTTAATTAGTTTCTTAATTAGATAAGTTCGGAATTTTTCCTGTGAATTGTGATTTCACAATAGTGTCGCCCGAATTAAATTGGGTAGAAATACTATAAATAGTATCATTGCCATTAATCTTAGAACTTATATCCATGCGTCCATTTTGTGTTGCAATAGTAGCCGTGGGGAGTTGAAAGAGGAATGTTGGAACCTGAGTTCTTTTATTGTAAACGCCAACAACTAAATTTAAATTGTCATTAAATAATAAATAGCTACCGCTAAGGGGAATTGTGTTGTAACCACTTGGTAAACTAATTGAATATAGTGCAATAATGGTGTCGCCATTGGACGCTATACTTTGGCTACCCAATTCAATGTACATCGGATCAACTGATGTGATTAAAAAACCAGAATCTAATCGGTAAGTCGAAGATGCCCCACCATTAATAGAATAGCTAAATTCGTTAGTTAATGATGGTGTTATTGTTGTGTTTTTTTTACAAGCAACTAATGAAATGATAAGGCAAAAAAACAATTGTTTTACAGTGGTTGTTCGCATAAATGTTGAGTTGAATTAATTAATAGAGGTTAAACAGGTACTGGTTATTTTAAGAATGAAGACAAAAATTAGGTTTGCAATTTATATATTCTTATTGAATTAAAAAAACAAAAAATGAACTTTTTTTACAATGCTTAGGGTAAGATATAGTTCTATGACGAAAAGGTGGGGCTTAATTAGTGTTTAATGGTCAATGTTTAATGATTAATTGTTAACCAATTGTACCTTAAAACGATATTTTCTCTTTTGTCTTGAATCACGGATAACACAGATTAGGGATATTACACAGAAATTTATTCAGAAATTTATTGATTTTTAAAATATCAATTTGGTATTTTAATAATGTCGTTTTTCTTTCTTTTGTCTTGATAAAAAATCAAGTATGTAGTCGTCCCTTAAATAATTTTAATTAATTGATTGTCAATTAGTTAAAATT
>JASGCP010000203.1 GCA_030053995.1 Phycisphaerales bacterium | reverse complement strand
GATTTTACTTACCTGCTTCTTTACAATTTTAGCATCGCTACCACTCGCTTTCTTTCATATATTCGCCTCTGCCCATTTTCGATGGCCACTTCGTTCGCCTTGTTTTGCAATGCCCTTCCTCTGAGGGCGTTTTGTCTATATCCTCAACGGTAATCAAATATAAAATGTAACTTACCCACTCATTTCGTCATAGAGCCACTATTAATCATCAACTATTCAACATTAATTAAGCCCATTCATTTCGTCTATAGAACCCCTTTTTTTATGTAACTTAGCTTCAAACGATCAAAGTATATTACTATCAACCTGATTTTTTAAAAGTATAAATAGCATGAAGGTTTATCTTAATGCTACCGCTATGTTGCCAATAAAGAACGCGGTTGTTACATTCGGTTCTTTTGATGGCATTCATATAGGTCATCAACGGTTGTTTCATAAAATGCAAGAATTAGCAAAAGAAGTTCAAGGTGAAACAGTTGTTGTAACCTTTGCTCCACATCCAAGAACGGTAATAACTAATGCGTCTATAGATAGTTTTAAGTTACTGAATACCCAAGAGGAAAGAATAGCATTAATAAAAAAACAAGGGATAGACCATTTAATTATTGTCCCATTTACAAAAGAAATTGCCCATACCAGTGCGGATGATTTTATAACTAATTTCTTACTCAAAAACTTTACGCCCAATCATATCATCGTAGGATTCAATCATTTTTTTGGGAATCAACGCAGGGGGACTTTAGATTTATTAAATCGTTTCGGATTAGAATACAAATTTCAGGTATCCACCTTTCCTGCACAATATAAGGATGCTATAATAGTTAGCTCTACTACCATTAGAAAATATATTCAGGAATGTCAATTTAAAGAAGCGGCAGGCATGTTAGGATATTCTTATTTTTTTTCAGGTCTTGTGACAACAGGACAGCGACTTGGACATACGCTTGGCTTTCCAACGGCAAATTTATTGGTTGAAGATAAAAACAAACTAATTCCTAAAAATGGGGTTTATGCGGTAACGATAGAAATGGCCAAACATAGTAATAAATTATTTCAAGGAATGATGAATATTGGTAATAGACCAACATTAAATGGTAAGGCGACAACAGTAGAGATTCATATTTTTGATTTTGATGATGATATTTATGGTCATCTGATCACGGTTAAGCCTCATCATTTTTTTAGAGAGGAACAAAAATTTATTAATCTTCAGGCTTTACAAGAACAACTCAATATTGATCGGATAACGATTAAAAAATATCTTCATGAGCACCACAACGAATAAGAGCTTTATTTATTTAATTCCGCTTCCGATAGGTGATAATATTGATAGTATCCACCAGCAGCAAACCGCTGCTATTAGTAATCAGTGTACACATTTTTTTACTGAAAATGAAAAAACAGCTCGTCGATTTTTAAAGAAGTGTAATCCAGCTTTTGATATTGATGGGCGTCAATGGTTTTCAGTGGGGAATAACGAAGAGCAATTTTTGACCACCTTCAAAAATATTGTATTATCGAATACCACTATTGGAATATTGAGTGAGTCGGGGTGTCCCTGTATTGCAGATCCGGGTGCACAATTAATTAATATGGCACATGCTTTAGGTGCTATCGTCAAGCCGATGGTAGGTCCTAATTCAGTTACCTTAGCGTTGATGGCGAGTGGCTTAGGTGGGCAAAAATTTTATTTTCATGGTTACCTACCAATTGCCGTACCAGCGTGCACACAAAAAATTAAACAAATAGAGCTTCAAAGTTTCAAAGAAGAACTAACACAAATATTCATAGAAACCCCCTATCGCAGTCAAAATTTATGGGCACTCTTGCTAAGGACATGCACCGACCAAACACAACTTTGTGTGGCATCTAATTTATTAGAACCTGATGAGCAAATCATTACTTTACCAATCAAAGAATGGAAAAAAAAGAATATTGATATTACTAAAAAAAACTGTATTTTTCTATTAAGGAAATTTCCTGGCTAAATCATATTTTGAGGTGCTAAGAGGTTTGTATTTAGCAGTACAATTTTATGGAAAACAAACTGAAAACCGTTGTAATAGATGCATAAAAATCCCGTGGTACTGTTCTAAAAAGTGTGTAGAAGGTTTTTAAAAATTTCAACAATTTATTGACATATACTACCTTATTTTTTTTACATTGTAAATATTGTAAACAATTAATTTTTTAAAAAATGAAATCAA
>JASGCP010000202.1 GCA_030053995.1 Phycisphaerales bacterium | reverse complement strand
CTTTCTTTTGTCTTGATACAAAAGAAAGAAACAAAGAAAAAATCAAGCCTGCAGGATTAATGGTTAATTATCAATGATTAATTAGTTGTGGTTTACCAATATTCTCTTAGTATTGTCCTATCGCTACCACTCGCTTTCTTTGATATATTCGCCACTACCCATTTTCGATAGCCACTTCGTTTGCCTTGTTTTGCAACGCCCTTCCTCTGAGGGCGTTTTGCCTATATCCTCAACGGTAATCAAATATAAAATGTAACTAACTTACACACTCATTTCGTCATAGAGCCATATTTTTTGATGTGTGCAATATCCTAACACGGCAACCATTTAGGCATTGATGAAAATAATAATAGATAGAGCAATAAGAGCTTTCTTATTTTTTTCGATCATTTTGGTCAGGCTACGAACGCTCTTTGCACGCACAAAAAAATGATCTATCATAAAAAAGTCTCTAAAACAGTAACTTCTTTATTTTCTTTTAGAATTACTAACTATTACAGAGGAATACAACAGTACATTGATCATCTGAATATATTTGAGGCGTATAAGGTGCACTATCTTCTTCATAGCAAGGTACATCCCCAGTACTAGCACATTGGCAATCGCATAGTGTGCAGAATGGAGATTTGTAGCCCCCTAATATTTTTTTAATTTCAGTTCTCTTAAGAGAAGAACCTAAACTCATTAATTTTTGTTTCATGTATTTTTTATATTTCTACAAAGTTACATCATAAACCCAATTCAAAAGTTTAAAAAAAGTTAAGGTCATATTTTAAATCGAACGAAAAGATAATAGGATATTTTGCCCTACCGCATTGTTATTTAAAAATACCCCCTGTTATTTAAATAGTGTCTCAACTGAAATGACTGTTTTCTAAGCATTTTTTTATTTTGAGGTAAAATGATTTAGCCCCCTTACACTACAAATACCCCTGTTATCAATAAAAACTATTAACTTTGCAAGATACTGACTTTGTATTTAAGGATAGAAAGGATCAAGTATATTGATTACAGAAAAAATCCACATGGGTGAGCCTAAAGAATTACTTAAAGAATGGATAAAGGGTATTGGAAAACCAATTTATTGGTTAGAGGGTGATGAGCCATTTTTTATCGAGCAAATATTAAACTACGCAGAAGCCCATGTTCTTAGTGATGCTGAAAAGGAATTTAATTTTTTAACCTTATACGGAAAAGATACCACCACCCTACAAGTATTAAATGCTTGCAAAAGAATTACCATTAATGCAACCAAAAAATTGGTCATTGTTAAAGAAGCACAACATCTAAAAGATTTAGATTTATTGGTTAGTTATTTAGAACACCCAAGTTTAAGCTCTTTGCTGATAGTCGATTATCGGAATAAAAAATTAGATGGGCGTACCAAGTTAATGCGTTTGATTAAAGAAAAGGGCGTTTATTTTCTCAGCAAAAAAATATACGAAAATGAACTACCGAAATGGACAGAGTCCTATATTAAGAGTTTAAACTTAACAATAGAGCCCAAAGCGTTGGGGCTATTTGTAGAAAATGTAGGGAATGATTTATACAGAATTAAAAATGAAGTAGATAAAATTAATGTTAATATTTACGATAAGCGTAAAGTTATTACAATTGATGATATTGTAAACTGTGTTGGGGTTAGTCGCGAGTTTAATATATTTGAGTTACAAAACAAATTAGGCAAAAAAGATTGGGCCGATGCCTTGGTTATCATCAATTATTTCAAAAAAAATCCTAAGGTGGCACCGACTCCACTGGTATTATCATCATTACATAATTACTTCAACAAATTGTTGATAGCCTCTTCCTGTGGTCCAATAGATGATAAAACACTATCCCAAAAATTAGGGGTACATATTTTCTTTGTTAATGAATATAAACAGGCTATTCGTCATTATAATCGAAAAGATATAGAAACCGTGCTCATACTATTGCATGGCTTTAATTTAAAATCTATTGGTATTGCAACTTCGGCGACTGATTCTGGCGAACTATTAAAAGATTTATTAGTAAAAATTATGTACTCGGTAAAAAAGTAATTTATTGTTTCAATGCCAAGTAAGATTGCGTATTGAGCACCAACAATGATGAAAACACCGCCATCTTTAATTATTCGGCATTAACAATTTTTGGGGTCAAGTTTATTTTGTGGGGAGTAAGCCTGTAAAATGTAAATTTAAAAGTAAAAAAAGAGTGCCTAAATATACCAATAAATT
>JASGCP010000201.1 GCA_030053995.1 Phycisphaerales bacterium | reverse complement strand
CACTCGCTTTCTTTGATATATTCGCATCTGCCCATTTTCGATAGCCACTTCGTTCACCTTGTTTTGCAACGCCCTTCCTCTGAGGGCGTTTTGCCTATATCCTCAATGGTAGTCAAATATAAAATGTAACAAACTTACCCACTCATTTCGTCATAGAGCCAAAATAATTTAGCCTAATATTGCTCATATTTTAAAATGCTATTTAAGGTTAACATGAAATACCGCTTCTTGCATTTTTAATTTATAAATAGGGAAGAGAATAGCCATGAAAGATATAAACATGATTGTTGAGCAGACTAATACAAAATCTGTAAATTGTATATCTACTGGGTAGTAGCTGAGAATAAAATTACTATTTGTTGCAAATTGCAGTAAATGAAATTTTAGCTGTATGAAGCAAATAATATACCCCAAGCCTGCACCTATTAAAAAACCAAAAATTGACAATAATAATCCTTCTTTCAAAAAAATGCTAAGAATGCTTGAAAAAGGCATGCCCAAGGATGCTAAGATCAGTATATCAGCTTTTTTGTCAAGAATGAGCATCGTTAATGTTCCAATAATACTAAATGATGCTATTATAATTAATAGTATGAGTACGGCAAAAATGATCCACTTTTCTGATTTGAGGACTTTGAAGAGATTAGCGTTCTGCTGGTAACGGTTCAGCACGGTTATTTGTTTGCCGAATAGTTTGATAAGCGATTGATTGATTGTTTTTATATTACTATTTTTTTTAACAGACAGGGCAATTTTTGAATATTGATCAGGCGACAAATTAAGCATATAACGCATGAAATCAATATTGGTTAATGCCAATTTATTATCAAAATCTTGTTCAGCGGAGATAATGCCATCAACATAAGCCTGTGCGGTAACAAAGGGCATGTTTAACAAGGTGTGTGTATGTTCATTATTAATATTTGGGAAATAAATATTGATTGGTTGAATACCTATTCCTAAGGGTGCTCTGATAGCCGATTGTATGCCTATGCCTATAATCAGTTTAGGTTGATATTCAGTACCAATATCATAAAATCCCTCAATTAAGTATTTGTTAATATTACTAACAGCAAGATAGGCAGTATCTACGCCGGTTAAAGTTACAATGCTTTGCGACTCTTGATTTTTTAAAATTACTTTTTCTTCAACTATAGGAGCTATGCGTGCAATACCTTTTATTTTTTTTAATTGGTTGTAGGTTTGGTTGTTGATGTATAGATATTTATTAGTTTGAGGCACAATGGTAATATCCGAGTAGAAATCATTGTACATGTTAACAATAATTTTCTCGAATCCGTTAAAAATACTTAAAATGACAATTAAGCAAAAAGTACCAACGGCAATCGATAAAATACTAATCAGGGATATAATATGAATAGCATTTGTTTTTTTTTTTGCGAAGATATATCTACAAGCAAATAGTCCGGTTAATTGATAGCGTCTCAAAAAAAAAAAAATTAATAAAGAAAATACTTTAAGGTTTAAGAACAATTTTATAGCTCCATGTAATATCAAATTCAGAATAAGTTACGGTACCTAATTTGTTTCTGCAATAAACCTTAGTTGTAATTTCTCGGCGTTCCCCTGTTTGTGCAATTTCGTCTAGTTGTTTTTCAATGTCCTGCCCATTGTTACAACAAACATAGACATCTTCAAGGCCTTTTGTTGTAAAAACAGAAGTGCACTTGGTAATCAGCATACTTTTATAAGCAGATTGGGGATATTTGGTAAAAAATAATTGTCCCAATAGACCCGAACTTAAATCGCCTGCAGCTATTTGCGATGCTAAATACATAGAGTTAAATGGGTTTTTGTTGATCTTTCTAAACGGTAATTTTACGACACAGGTTTGATGATTCAGCTGATAAACTGATATGCCCATTTTGAAGGCTGCTCTCAGTTTTAGCCATAGTACGAATCTGAAAATTAGTGGATTCGATGCTCTTTTAATAAAAACTGTTTGTGGGTTGTTCGGTGTGTGCATTTTAGTTTTTTAGCAAATTTAGCAAAAAATACCATGCGAATTTAAAGTATTAATCTAATAAATTGAGACTATAAAAAAGATTGTGTAAATAGGCTTTATTGCATATCAAACGATTGATTTTAATTTTTTGGCATAACTTATTTTAGGCTCTATGACGAAAAGGGTGGGTAAAAAATGTTAGAAGTTTGATGACTTTAAAAATGATAATTTGGTATCTTACAAGGTCATTTTTCTTTCTTTTGCCTTGATACAAAAGAAAGAAACAAAGAAAAAAT
>JASGCP010000200.1 GCA_030053995.1 Phycisphaerales bacterium | reverse complement strand
TCATGTTTTTTTACCCAAAAATTAATACTTACTCCCCACAAAATAAAAGTGTCCCCATTTTTCTTTCTTTTGTCTTGATACAAAAGAAAGAAAAAATCAAGTCTGCCGAGTAAGTGCTATACGCTCAATGGTAATCAATATGAAAGTGAGCTAAGTTACGCACACTTTTCGTCATAGACTCAAAAGACTTAACCCAAGTTGCAAGTATTAGATTATTTCTTTTTTACAAGATGAGTTAATTCTTGATTTATAGTTGCAACATCATTTAAAATTTCTAAATGTCCTGTCCTTTTAGTAGCACTTGTTCTGTAATCTTTAGGGAGCACGGACCAAGATAATTGTAACTGTTGTTTAAAGGCATCGATCTGTTTGTCTAATAGATTAGGTTTTACTTTGTCAATCTTTGTAAAAATTAAGCTACAGGATATTTTTAATGACGCTAAGGAATTAATGAAATTGATGTCTATCGGTTGAGGGGGTAACCTGCTATCAATCAATACAAAAGCGTGGGCAAATGATGTTCTTTGGGTAAGATAAGTTTTGATCATTTCTTGCCAAGCATCGCGTTCTTTTATTGATACTTGTGCATAACCGTAACCGGGTAAGTCCACCCAGTAGAAATTACCATTAATTAAATAGTGATTAATAAGTCTTGTTTTACCGGGTGTTCCAGAAGTATAAGCTAACTTTTTTTTATTCGATAATAGATTAATAAGGGAAGATTTGCCCACATTACTCCTTCCTAAAAATACAAACTCTGGTTTATTAGGTGGCGGGCACAGTTCTATCGATGGTGATGATGTAATATATTCTGCCGAAATAATATAAGATGAAGACATAATATTGTTATGCACGAAGGTAAACATTATAAAGTATTCTTTTACGATACAAATAGATATATAGCATTAGCTCGCTCAAACTCCTTTTATTTATTTATTTTGCTCAATATTCTCGTCATCAACTTGTAATATGAAAAACTTAGTTGTTTTTGCTTCTGGTAATGGTAGTAATTTTCAAGCAATTGCGGATGCTTGTTTTAATAAAACCCTACCGGCCGTTGTGCGTCTTTTGGTCTGTAATAATCCCGATGCGTTTGCTATTAAGCGAGCTCAAAAAATGGCGGTACCCATTTATCAATTTGCCTATTCAAATTTTTCATCGAAGTTGGATGCTGAAAAGGCGATTGTTCATCAATTACAAACTGTTGCAGCTGATTGGATCATTTTGGCAGGATATATGCGGTTGTTATCGCCCTACTTTATCGATTGTTATGACAATAGAATTTTGAATATCCATCCTTCGCTATTACCGGCTTATCCTGGAATAAATGCAATTGACCGTGCTTTTGATAATAAAGAAAAGGAAATGGGTGTAACCGTTCATTTTGTTGATAAGGGCGTTGATACGGGTACAATAATTTTACAGGAGAAAATGCAATGCTTAGGGTCAGAATCAAGGGATGATATACACAAAAAAATACACGAAATAGAACAAAGGGTTTATGTTCAAGCCATTAAACAAGTTATAACCGACTTATAATCAACGATGGCTCATCTATCAGATAAATAAATTAAATTCGCTCAATGATATTAACCGATCAGCGCATATTGGAGGAAATTGAACTAAAAAACATTGTCATTACGCCATTTGACAAATCTTGTTTAGGAAGTAATAGTTACGATGTTCATTTAGGTCCCACTTTGGCGAAATATATAGATGAAGAATTAGACGCTAAAAAGCATAATAAAATTAGGTGTTTTGAAATTCCAGACGATGGGTTTACTTTGTTGCCGCATGAGTTTTATTTAGGCGTAACTTTAGAATATACTGAAACACATGCTCATGTTCCTTTTCTTGAAGGAAAATCATCGACAGGCAGGTTGGGGATTGACATACACGCTACCGCTGGAAAGGGGGATATCGGTTTTTGTGGACATTGGACACTAGAGATTTCTGTTAAACAGCGGGTTCGTATTTATAAAGGTATGCCCATTGGACAGTTGATTTATTTTCCTGTTGAAGGTATTGTTCAAACGCCTTATAATCAGAAAAAAAATGCAAAATACTCTGGACAAAATAATCACCCTGTAGAGAGTATGATGTGGCGAAATAAATTCTAACTTATTGATAATTATACAATTGCGTTGGTTAACAACATTCGCTCTATGACGAAAAGGGTGGGTAAAAGTTTGATGACTTTAAAAATGATAATTTGATATTTTATAAGGTTATTTTTCTTTCTTTTGTCTTGATACAAAAGAAAG
>JASGCP010000199.1 GCA_030053995.1 Phycisphaerales bacterium | reverse complement strand
TTAAAGTCATCAAACTTCTAACATTTTACCCACCCTTTTCGTCATAGAGCCAAATTGTTTTTTAAAGGTCATCTTCTTTTGTCTGAATTACGGATTACACAGAGATTATGGGGATTACACGGATTTTACTAATTGCACCCCAAATAAATTTGGGGACAATTAATTCTTTTAGTTAAACCATGGGTATTTATGCTATTTCTTTTACCATGCCATTTATGCACCAGTAAGCAGATTATATTTTTTCTTAGTGCTCAAACATTCAAAAGAAGATGAGTCTAATTCAAGAATAAAATATTAAACTTGCATCGTAAAAATAATTTTCGTCATTTTTTGTGAGGATTATACCATATTCTGAGCAGTCTTATACGACCTAATTTAAAACATCTTCGCGTTATGTCCGCTATTTTAACTGCTACAAATATTAGAAAAAAATACGGGCATATAGAAATACTAAAAGGGATCGACCTTGCTATTCAATCGGGTGAAATGGTTGCATTAGTAGGATCTTCAGGAGCAGGAAAAAGTACTTTTCTGCATATACTCGGCACTTTAACTTTTCCTGATAGCGGACAAGTGAGGATAGAAGATGTTGACTTAGCTAATCTATCTAATCGAAAGCTCTCGAAAATACGCAATGAATATATTGGTTTTGTTTTTCAATTCCATCAACTGTTACCAGAATTTACAGTTTTAGAAAATGTATGCATCCCTGCTTGGATTGCACAAAAAAATACGGATAAACAAATAAAAAAAACGGCTTTGGAGTTTTTAGATTTTTTAGGTATTCAAGCAACCGTGGAGAAGAAACCAGATCAATTAAGTGGTGGCGAGCAACAACGCGTTGCGGTAGCTCGAGCATTAATTAATAGTCCACGGATTATTTTAGCCGATGAACCAACCGGTAATTTAGATAGTCATCATGCCCAAGATTTGCAAAATTTATTTAGGAAACTCGCACAGTCGTACAATCAAACTTTCTTAATCGCTACACATAACGAACAGTTAGCCCAGCAATGTGATCGCACCGTGCACATGCACGATGGCACGATATCATCATCATAATCTATAAAAAACATCCCATGCGCATTGGCATCGTTTGCTATCCAACTTATGGTGGTAGTGGTGTAGTTGCCACCGAGTTAGGGCATATTTTGTCGATGTTAGGACACGAGGTTCATTTTATCACCTACAGCCAACCGTTTAGACTAAATGACGCACATAAAAAAATTTTCTACCACGAGATTGTTGTAAATGAATATCCTTTGTTTGATTTTCCGCTTTATGAAAGTGCACTAATAGGCACATTGGTTGATGTTGTGTTAAAAAATAATTTAGACATTTTACATTTACATTATGCTATTCCACATGCTTCTGCAGCTTATATGGCACGTGCTATTTTGCAAAAAAAAGGCAAGTATATTCCATTTATTACCACCTTACACGGTACAGACATTACCTTAGTTGGTATCAAAAAAAATTTCTTACCCTTAGTAGCATTTTCAATTGAAAATAGTGATGCTATTACAACCGTGTCGCACTATTTAAAAAATAAAACCATCAACAATTTTGCTATTGAAAAAGAGATAATGGTTATTTCTAATTTTATTGATACTTCTAAAATAGATGCTTCTTTAATAAAAAACAAGTCTGTTCATTCATGTCCACGATTAATTCATATTTCAAACTTTAGGCCGGTTAAGCGAGTTGAAGATGTTATCAAGGTTTTTCACTTAGTAAGACAGAAAATGACCTGTACGCTTTCTATGATTGGCGATGGACCAGACCGATTGGTAGCTGAATCGTTAGCAGAAGAATTGGGTGTTCGGGATGACATTCAATTTCTTGGTAAACAAACGGATATAGTTGATTTTTTGTTAAAATCAGATTTGTTTTTACTAACCAGTGCAAGTGAAAGTTTTGGTTTATCAGCCTTAGAAGCTATGTCTTTTGGCATACCCGTTATTAGTTCAGATAGTGGTGGTATTAAGGAGTTAGTAACAAATGGGGAATCTGGTTTTATTTGTCCCGTGGGCGATATAACTTCTATGGCATCTAAAGCAATTGAGCTACTGCAAAACAAAGAATTGTATCAGTCGTTTAGCAATCATGCTATTATGCAGTCCAAAAATTTTGATGCAATGAAGATTGTACAGTCTTATCTTCATTTGTATCATCAATTGATAACTGAAGCCAACAGCCGTACTATTAATAGGAAATAGGTGGCTCTATGACGAAAAGGGTGGGTAAAATGTTAGAAGTTTGATGACTTTAA
>JASGCP010000198.1 GCA_030053995.1 Phycisphaerales bacterium | reverse complement strand
TTCAGACAAAAGAAAAAACATTTAAAGGTTCTACCCAATTACCCATTAATAAAACATCTTAGCACCTCGAAAAATGATTTAGCCTACTTACTCCCCACAAAATAAAAGTGTCCCGAAAAATGACCTTATAAAATACCAAATTATCATTTTTAAAGTCATCAAACTTCTAACATTTTGCCCACCCTTTTCGTCATAGAACCAAAAATATCTATCCGTTGATCATCATCATCATTGCTAAAATAGTTTGACACGCTTTTTCCCCTGCCAACTTATTAAATGATTCATGAACACCATGTGTTAATCGTAAAAAGCTCGGGGTTTTGAAAGAACGCGTACCCGGCCCAATAACGATTGGATAAAATCGTTCTTTTTTATCGCGGGCTATATGGTGATAAACGATGCTGGCATCCGAAGCACCAATATTGTGCGTACAGTTTATTGTTATATCCTTGCTGTTTTTATTGAGCCGAGTTACAATTTCTAAAATTGCACTTTGGTTTATTTTATCGATCATATTCATGCCAACGGACTCTGAAAACGGTTTGATTGCTGTATAGGGAATGTTTATTAATTCTTCTTCAATAATTGCGGGCGTATCAAAACTACGATTACTCAATATAAGCTGATGTGATAGTTCTTCCTGTCCATTCAACTGGTATATCTCGGTGGGAATACTAGAAACCGCCCTACTATTACCTGCCCATAACATACTGTGCGGTGTTGCTTGTATAATAACATTAACTAATTGATTATCATTTCTATGTACCGAGCACACATGCCCGCCCGCTTGTTTAGCTATTTGATAATTTCCTGCTTCTTTATTGAGTACTCTCCCGATAGGCTCAATATACACTGGGCTCCAATGCACAAGTCTTTGTAGTGATCCTTGTAAAAAGCTGATTTTACCGGTTAAACTAATGAGGTAACTACTTCTTTCTTGAAGATACAACCCTAGCTCTGTTTCTTTAGATGGATTTAATAAAACTGTATTTTCTAAAACAAGCCAATAGGTGGACTTTTTACTCAGCGGTAGCTTATAGCCGATTTGCTTTGCTATATATTTTGCTGTTTTTACACCTATGCCTTCTTCATGGGCGGTAATTGTAAAAATAATATTATGAAGACTTATTTTTTTAAGAAAAAGTAAACGAGCTACCCATAATTGAAAACTAACGCCGGCTTTACAATCACTGACCCCGCGTCCAACAATCCACGCTTCGTCCTCCTCTACTTGCCATGGACTATAGGGCGACTGCCATGTACCCGCATCGGCATCGACTGTATCGATATGAGCACTCAAATAAATTATATCTTTTTCTATATCAATATTTTGTGGGACAGCTACTAAATTATGCCCCTCATCATAATCAATATGATAATTTGTTAAACTATTTTCAAATACATTTTTACAATAGCTTAACCCTTTTCTTATCCCTTCCTCATCGGTGAGTACAGACTTTATATTTACCAAGTTCTTTAAGTCTTTGATGAATAATGAATATTCGTTGAGGCAGTCTTGAATAATTGACATTATTAAATTTTATGTGAGAAGGCAGGGGAAGTTACAAAAAATATTTTCTACTGTTTTTTTAGCCTTACATTTGCAAAAAATGAAAAACATGAAACAAAAATCAATTGTTTTAGGTTCTTTCCTTAAAAGAACCGATTTGAAAAAAGTTAAGGGTGCAATAGGATCTGTATCGGGGAATGATATAGATGTTTATTTTATGGCTATAGCCGCATATAATGAAACAAGTTGTAGTGGCTCGGATAACTTTAAAAAATGTTTCACTGATGCAATCAGTTGTTTGAATTATTGTGCAACTCAATATTGTTGTAAGGGTTCTTGTGATACGGTTAGCCTTACTGATCCCTGTCAACAATAATATTTCCCTAACAAAATGAGTGAGCTTAATTAATCTTTAATGGTTTACTAATTGCCCAAAAATAAAATCTGAGGCAATTGATTTTTACGGCTCTATGACGAGAAGGGGGGTAACTTAGCTCAATTTCATATTGATTACCTTTTCGCATATAGCCAGAATGCCCTCAGAGGAAGGGCGTTGCAAAACAAAGCGAACGAAGTGGCTATCGAAAATGGTGAAGGCGAATATATCAAAGAAAGCGAGTAGTAGTAATGATATGACAATAGTAAGAGAATATTGGTAAATTACATCCAATTAATCATTAAGCATTGATAATTAAACATTAATCCCGCCGGCTTGATTTTTTCTTTCTTTTGTATCAAGACAAAAGAAAGAAAAATGACCTTAT
>JASGCP010000003.1 GCA_030053995.1 Phycisphaerales bacterium | reverse complement strand
TGCTTCTTTACAATTTTAGCATCGCTACCACTCGCTTTCTTTGATATATTCGCCTTCACCATTTTCCATAGACACTTCGTTCGCCTTGTTTTGCAAGGCCATTCCTCTGAGGGCATTCCGACTATATACTTAACGATAATCAATTATGAAATTTAAGTTACCCACCCTTTTCGTCATAGAACCAAAAATATCTACTATACAACGAGTTTGACCAAGCAAATACAATTAAATTTCTAACAAAAAAGGATTCGCTTTTTCGGCTTGTTCAATAACAGAAAAATCAGATAGTATCCAAGGCTTATTTTTTTTAACACAAACATCATGTTCAAAATGAGCCGATGGTTTTTTATCCTTTGTTCTTATTGTCCAGCCATCCTTGTCCATGGTAATTTTTGCTGTTCCCATATTAATCATTGGTTCGATAGCAAGTATTAGATTATCTTGTAATAGCACACCTGTTCCTTTTTTACCATAATTAGGCACCTGCGGGTCTTCATGCAACGAACGACCTAAACCATGCCCTACTAAATCCGTAACAACACCGTAGCCATACTTTTTTTCCGTAGCTTGTTGAATAGCATAACCGATATCACCAATTTTGTTACCGGAAACGGCTTGTTCAATACCTTTATAAAGACTTTCTTTAGTTCTTTTAGCCAGCAATAACACATCGTTCGATGCTTTATGCATAACAAAACTATAACCATGATCACCATGCCAGCCATTAAGAATAACGCCTAAATCAATACTAACAATATCGTCATCAAGAATAAGTTTTTTGTTAGGAAACCCATGAACAACAACATCATTAACACTAGCACAAATATTATAAGGAAATCCCCGATACTGATAAAATGAAGGCAGTGCACCGTGATCTCTAATATAAGTATTACAAAAATGATCAATATCAAGGGTTGTCATTCCTGGTTTAAGCATTTTAGCAACTTCTGCCAAGGTATGACTAACCAGTAAGGCTGCTTTTCTAACCGCCTCAACTTCCGTATCAGTTTTATAGTATATCATCCTCTATATTTTTAGATTAACATTATATATCATTCATACAGTTAACTACAATTAAGAACTAATAATACTTTCAGTATTTTGATCATAAAGCGATAAAATTGGGGCAACATCGATCGTAGTAGCAAAGATCATATCTTTTTCTGATTTAATATCTTCACTAATTAGTCGGTTCCAGTGATTAGCTTTTTTAAACAATTCTAATAATTTTGTTTGGTAACTCAAATAAGTTTGATGTGCCATAAAAGTAGCATCACAAGTACAATCAAAATAATCTTGAACCTTTTCATAAACAGCACCGGCAAATGAAGAATCCTCTATATTAATAAGCCCTTTCCACCCTGCACATGCCAATAGAACATTTTTATTTTGTTTTATTAAGTAATCACAAGTAACGGTAAAATTAAGGAATGAACCAATTACAATTTGATGGGCATTTTTATTCTCGGCAAGTTCTATTAACTTAGTTCCGTTAGTTGTTGTAATCACTAATGTTCTACCTTCCACTAATTCCTTTGTATATTGTAAAGGGGAATTACCATATTGTAATCCTGGAATAACGGCACCATTACGCTCACCGGCGGTAAGGGCTTGTAAATCATGTCCCAGCTGTTTACATTTTTCTATATCATTAACTGGAATAACCTTTTTACAGCCATTATACAATGCATAGACAATGGTCGTTGTAGCCCTAAAAATATCAATAACAACGACAATTGTATTTTCTAAATCGTATAGATCAATAATTGCAGGCGTAAGAATTGTTTGTAAAGAAGGTTTTTTCATGTATTAAGATTAACAGAGACTAAATGGTGGCAACAAAAAATCCAAAAGATTGATACTTATCTTTTGGATTTTTTTATAAATAAACAAAAAAAGAATATACTAATTTCTACTTCCAAATCTACTAAGCAGTCGAAGAATTTCTATGTACAACCATACAATTGTAACCAACAAACCAAAAGCACCGTACCATTCCATATATTTAGGTGCACCCATTTCAGCCCCGCGTTCAATCATATCAAAATCCAAAATAAGATTTAAAGCTGCTATTGCAACAATAAATAAACTAATACCAATGCCCAACATACTACTGTTACCAAATTGTAAAAAAGGAACTGAAACATGGAAGAAACCAAGTATCATACTAACGAAATAAAAGATTGCGATACCCAAGGTAGCCGTGATAATAACACTTTTAAATCTTTCTGTTGCCCTAATTATTCGGAAACTATAAAGGAAATACATAGCAAAAGCAACGCCAAATGTTAAGCCCACTGCTTGCATAACCAAATTAGGGTAGGTTGTCTTAAACTGGTTATTAACAATCGCCGATAGGCCACCGAGCAAAAATCCTTCTAAAATACCATAAGCTGGGGCTACATAACCCGCCCACTGCGGTTTAAACATAATCAAAAAAACACAAATAAGACCGCCGATCATGCCTGCAATCATTAATGCCCATACGGTAGTAACCTGACCGGTGTAATATTGTTGCCAAACATAAGCCGCACCGGCTACAACCATCAATAACAAAAATGCAAACTTTTGGATAGATCCTTGAATAGTCATCGTAGCCCCATAACTATCATAATTATTGCTATCAATTGTTTTTTGAAACATCCTATCGGTCATGGTAGGATTGCTAGATTTTATAAGTGACATATAAAAAAAATTAATTAATAATGTGTATAAATCTTTCCGAAGTTAAGAAAAAATAATGGAATTTCGTGTTTCTTTTATTCATTTTTTTCGGGTATCATGCGCCGGGCAAAATAAACTTAATCAATTCAATGAATTTATACCAAACGCAAGGCATTGTTCTGTCATCGTTACCATTCAGGGAAACAAGCATTATTACCAAAATATACACCAAGCAGTTTGGTTTACAAACTTATTTAATTAAAGGAATAAGAAAAAAATCATCGCCTAAAACATTACAGGGGTATGCCAACAATTATCAAAACATGAGCATCTTAGACCTCATCGTTTATAAAAAAGAGCATCGGGACATTGAGTATATCAAAGAAGGACAATTATTGGTTTGCTACAACGATTTACTTTCCAATGTTCTTAAATACGGTATAGCCTGTTATATAATCGAACTAACCATGCAAAGCGTACATACAGGAGACAGTAATTCGGCTATCTTTAATCTTTTGAAAGAACTATTAATATTTATTGATCGTGAGCCCACACCTTCACTGCTCAATCTACCAATTTATTTTTCATGGTGTCTATTAAAAGAATTAGGCTTTGCCATTAACTTATTAATAGCCAAACAACAACATAAAGATTACCAAATTTACGAAGTTCAAAATAGCCATCGCCTGCCTATTTTTTCAAATGTACAATTATCAAAATTAGAAACCTTAGCGAGCTGTCAAAATTTAGATCAGGTTGCTAGGATTCCTTTTACTTCTCAAGAGCGAAGAGATATTATTGAATCGATGCAATCGTTTTTTTCATTACAAGTTCCTAATTTTAAAAAAATAAAAAGTATTGGGGTTATGCAAGTTGTTTTAGGTTAACAAGCACAATAAACAGACACAACTAATAAATCCATTTTTCAATAAATAATCGGTTCTATATGATCAAGAATACAAAAGCTAGATCAAGGGTTCTATTATGATTGAAAAAAGATTTAAACTATATTTGCAACATTCTTTAGCATTTGCTTATTATACAATTTATACAATAATTCCTATTGAGCCTTTTAAAAACATGTTCTTATGATGTATATACCCCAATTGATATTCCTTCTTATTTTAGTTTCTGCCACCTTCATTTTTACCAAAAGAATATTGATTATACGAAGCAATATACTGCTTGGGCAAAAGGAATATTCTTTGTATGGTACAGTATCGGGGAGGTTAAAAAATATGTTCTTGTTAGCATTTGGTCAAAAAAAAATGTTTAAAAAGCCCATTGTAGCGATCATGCACCTATTTGTTTATGTAGGGTTTGTCGTGATTAATATCGAGCTGTTAGAAATAGTTATTGATGGGCTTTTAGGGACGCATCGTATTTTTGTAGAAAAGAATTGGATTTCAGAAACATGGTATCATGTCATTATTGATTCGTTTGAAGTGCTTGCTTTGCTTGTATTGGTATCGTGTGTTATTTTCTTAATCCGCCGAAACATTGTTCGCATCAAAAGGCTTGCTAATTCTGATTTAAAAGGGTGGCCCAAAAGTGATGCTAATTATATCTTATGTGCCGAGATTATTCTGATGAGTTTATTCCTTATTATGAATGCTACGGATACGCTTTTACGACCTGAGCATGGTGTTTTTCTGATCTCTGGGTATTTACAACCCTTATTTGCCTCTGGGAGTGCCCATACATTAGAAATTATTGAACAAACTGCTTGGTGGTTGCATATTCTAGGGATTTTAGCATTTTTAAATTATCTACCTTTTTCAAAACATTTGCATATTCTTTTAGCGTTTCCCAATGCCTATTTTGCAAGGACCCGACCGCTCGGTACCATGTCTAACATGCCCAATATACAACAAGAGGTTTTATATGCCATGAAACCGGAGTTAGCACCCGTTACCCCTAATAATGAAGCAACGCAACACAAATTTGGAGCAAAAGATGTATTTGATTTAAGTTGGAAAAATCTTTTAGATGCTTATTCTTGTACCGAGTGTGGTAGATGCTCAGCTGCCTGCCCTGCTAATATTACTGGTAAAAAACTAAGTCCTCGTTTAATCATGATGAAGACAAGGGACCGAATGGAAGCGGTTGGAAAAAATATCAGTCTTAACAAAGGTGTTTTTAAAGATGACGGTGAAAACTTATTGAATCATATTTCAGTAGAAGAGCTAAGGGCTTGTACTACTTGTAATGCCTGCGTAGAGGAGTGTCCCGTTAGCATATCCCCTTTAGAAATTATTCTCGAAATGCGTCGATCATTAATTATGGAAGATAGCAATGCCCCGCAAGAGTGGAATGCGATGTTTGGAAACATTGAAAATAATTTTGCACCGTGGAAATTTGCACCTGATCAACGAGATAATTGGGTGCAATAAATGATAGGGCTAATAAAAAAGTTATTTTGATTTTCGTAACAAAGCACTTCCCGATTTATCCGGCAACAGTATAACGAATTCATCATTTGACTTACAAAATTCATCTACAGCCAGTTTAGCCCCTGCCCACCAAAGACTTGAATAGTCATGCAAAAGAAATAGTCCGCCTTTAGGCATCAAGGGATAAAAAAAATCTAGTCCTGCTTTCATTGGTTGGTAGAGATCACAGTCTAAACTAACAATGGCATATTTTCTGTTTTTATGCGTATCCGTTATTGTATCAGGAAAAAAACCTTGAACATAGTGGCAGTGTGGATATTGCTTTCCAACGACCTCTTTTGCCAGTTCAAGCGATGTGTCAGTAAATCCTGTTTTATCTGAGTCGATACCTTTTATATCCCGATCATCAAAACCTACCCAAGTGTCAAACAAAAAAACAGAACGATTATATTTTGCAACAATATGTACCAATACGGCAGCTGTATTGCCTTTATATACACCAAGTTCTACAAAATCACCTTCAACCCCATCATTAAGAACTTGATTACAATTAAATAAGATGCAGTAGAGTCTTGTTAAGTCACCTCTATTATTAGGATTTTGTTTTGTAAATCTCTTAGAAATCTCTTTGATATCATCTTTATATGGTATTACTAAATTTTGTGTGTAACAACATGCAAAGTTACAAAAAAAGGAAACTTTGTAAAAAAAAACTTATAGAAGAAAATTTTTTTCGGTTTTCTACAAACGATGTTAAATATAGCAGCTGATTTTGCGATCACTAAAAGAAAGCGGGATAAATAAATACTGAATTATAGAAAGTCTAAAAACATTTAAGGTAATATACCTATGTTTATTTTTTAGTAATAAATCCTTTTTTAACTTCCTCAAAATCTTTTCTTGAAAATCTTATCACACAAAACTTAGTAATGGCAAGTTTGTTGGCTTTTAAAATGACAATTTGGTATTTTATAATTTCATTTTTCTTTCTTTTATCTTGATACAAAAGAAAGAAAAAATCAAGCCTACAGAGTAAGAGCTGCAAAACTACTACTTACTTTGAGACGAACAATTAAAGCAAGTGGAGTCGGCAACTGCTGGCTGTAGGAAATACTTAACAACAATCATTACACCATTTGTCAAAAAAAATAATACCTTTACGATAGCATCCAAAGATGGTTTTACAAAGCTATATGTTTTTATGTCCACCACTAACTACCTGCAACAATTAATAAACTTAGAAAAAGAGCAAACAAGTACGGTCGTAAAATATTTATCGATGTACAAAATATTTCAACGAGCTTGTAATGATCTTGTTATAAATGAGCCTACCTACTTTGCTGATTTTTTTTCAAAATTGAGTTTCTTATGCAGCAAAAAAAAGTTAGACATGAAAACAATTGTTGCCATTCATTCTTTCAGAATACGAGCCAATAGCCTACGTGCTAAAAAAAATAAACAAGATATCGCGGCTCCTGCAATAAGTAGCAACCAATATTTTCATGATTTAACAACCGTAGCTACAACACTGAGCCATTTTTTTCAAACATCAATACCGAAAGAACTAACGAACTTAATACCTAAAATTGATGTTCTTCCCGTAATCGTGCATCAAAGAAAAAACGCTATAGATTTTAATAGAATACGCGTCATCGTAGAGGTTATTAACGAAGATGAAAATATAGTTTACGGTTTTGCTAAAGACCTAATCACCGAGGGGCTTCTATCTATTAAGGTCAATCAAGAATCTAATAAGGCATTTGCTCGTACCGTAAAACAACTAACAAGAGGATGTCAAATTAATTTAATCGATGTGCGCGTAGATGGTGAAGGTCATTACATTCCTGATATGATTATCCTTGAACCTGATTATCTCATAGACATCAGTAGTCTATCAGAATGCATAAAACCTTACGGGGCAAACGAATTACATTTCTTCTTAAAGAAATTTCAATCAATTGGGAATAAAACACCCCTGCTACTAGGAAACCTTGCTAATTGTTTTTTAGATGCATGGGTACACGCCGATCAAATAAAACCAAACTATGGGCAAGCAATGAAAGAGGCGTTTCAGACAGATGCGTTTAAATTTTCATCTTGTAGCGAACTGAATGCCCCCGATACACAAGCATCGATTAAATTTAACGAAGCCGCCAAAACACAATTTGAAAACATCAGACGCGTGGTAACTGAAGATTTCCCACGCATTAATATTAAGCGAGACCAAGCTATTTTAGAACCGAGTTTTATTTGTGAAAGTTTAGGGATACAAGGACGGCTAGACTTTCTACAATTAGCATCCAATAAAGATGAGAAAACTATTGTCATTGAACTAAAATCAGGGAAAGGCGCTTTTAATAATCCTGAAAGGATCGCCAATAATCACGAAGCACAGATGTTTTTGTATCAAATAGTACTTCAAAGAATATTAGGGATAGCGTTCAAAAATATAGAAGTTTATTGTTTGTACTCAAAATATCCTGCAAAAAATCTTAATAATGTAAAACCTTATATGGAACTCATTAAGGAAATACTCAACATGAGAAATATGATTGTAGCACTTGAACAATCAATTGTGGTGAATCCTCATGCGACAAAGCAAATCATTGATAATATAAAACTGGAATCATTTATTACAGAAAAAAATAACAATCACCCCTTGTTGTCCTATTTAGCGGACGATATTGCCCCTTTCAAAAAAACATTGAGTAGCGATCCGTGTGCACTTGAATATTTTCATACTTTCTATGCCTTCATTACTAAAGAACATTATCTTGCAAAATTAGGGGAAGTAGGCTATGATAAACATTCGGGTTTTTCTACACTTTGGAATCATTCATTCGCAGAAAAAAAAGAAAACGGCACTATATTATACAACCTATCTATTGTAAAAAATAATATCTTGCAACAGGATAGTTCCCCTACCATAATTTTTGCCATCCCCGCAACCAATGATCATACGGCACAAGGATTTGGCAATTTTAGAGAAGGTGATATTGTTATCGTCTATGAACAAACAGCAATAGATCGTAAGAATGATGTTGACGACAATAAGATAGGTACGGTTAATAGTCGGATTATTTTTAAAGGTATCATTGAAAGCTGGGAAGCTGAGAAGATTACGATTCGTTTTCGTTACAAACAAAGAGCCAAAAACTTGTTCCCTACAAGCAGTCTATACGCCATAGAACACGATTTCATGGACACCTCCTATCAAACAGCTTATCGCGGTCTCTATTTATTTTTACAGGCTAACAAAGATAGAAGAATGCTATTATTAAACCAGCGTGCACCAGTGCAAGATCAAACAATCCCGCCCGTTGATACAGCTGATAATCTTGAACAAATTATTCATCACGCTACCGTTGCCAAAGACTATTATTTACTTATAGGTCCGCCCGGTACAGGTAAAACTTCTATCGCTTTAAAAAGAATGATCGAAACATTTATCTGTAAAAAACAGAACCCTATATTATTAATGGCCTACACGAATCGTGCGGTTGATGAAATGTGTCGTATGTTAGAAAATATCGAATACAAAACATCCTATATCCGGATAGGTTCTGAATTGTCATGTGAAAAACAATACCGAAAATATCTTCTCGATGAAATAATAAAGACCTGTAGCACACGGGCAGAAGTCAATAGCAAGATTGACCATTGTAACATCATTATAGCCACAATTAGTTCCTTGAATGGTAAAATGGAGCTATTCCAACGAAAAGAATTTCAAGTAGCCATTATTGACGAAGCATCACAAATATTAGAACCTCATATTATTGGTTTATTATCGGCTAAAACGGCTACCGGCACAAACGCCATACAAAAATTTATTCTTATTGGCGATCATAAACAACTACCGGCGGTTGTACTACAAAAAGAGACTGATACAGTAGTTTCAACAAAATTACTCAAAGATATTGGGTTAATAAACCTACGCCACTCCTTATTTGAAAGACTTTATCAAATCCATAAACACCATGCAAACAGATATGTTTGGGGTATGTTACAAAAACAAGGACGCATGCATCCAGAAATCGCCCAATTTCCGAATCGTGTATTCTATAACAACCAACTTTATTCCGCTGATCAGGAACATCAAAAACAAGCGTATTTAGAGTTCAAAGAATTTGATTCCAATGATCCATTCGAGCGACTCATTGCTACGAAAAGATCCGTTTTTATACCTTCAAATAATACGCCAAACATCCATCCATTTGCGTATAACAATAAAACAAATATTCATGAAACGATAATAGTAGTTACCTTAATCAATACAATTTACAAACTCCACAAAAAAAACAAAATACCTTTTTTACCCAATCAAACAATTGGGGTTATTACACCTTATCGCAATCAAATTGCACTCATCAAAAAAGCTATCCATCAACTAAAAATTGAAGAACTATCGAATATTACGGTTGACACCGTAGAACGATTTCAAGGCTCGCAACGCGATATAATCATTTACAGTTTTACCGTCAATGAAGAATATCAAGTTAATAATCTACCTGATCTCATTGAAGATAACAATCAAACAATTGATAGAAAACTCAACGTAGCCCTTACGAGGGCAAGAAAGCAGTTATTCGTTACAGGCAATCCACAATTATTAAAGACCAATCATATTTTTAATGATTTTATTTTATTTATTCAATCAAGGTCGGGGTACATGGATGCCCCTATTACGGGTGATTATTTGGGCTCTATAACTAAATGAGTGAGCACTTATCTCAAAATATTTTATCCTCCCGCTTTTCATCATAGAACCATTATTTTTCATCAAGTAAATTTCCTCTTGAAACACCAACTAAAACTTATCCAATCAGTCAATCTATTTTCTACCGCCAATATCAAATGCTAAATAACTATTAAAGAAAAAAATCTTGGGTGTTTGTTTTGCCAGAATAGCTATTTTACTTGTATAAATTTCTGCATTAATACCAACCTCTACTGCCGTAACGACATCATTAAACCTTCCAAAGTCAAATCGAAATCCTAATCTTGTAAAAGCACCAGGCACAACACGAATTTGATTAAAGCCTGTACCAAAACCAGCATATCCTAAAATAGCACTTGCATTAAGAAACAAACTCTCATCAGTACCATCGTAGGCTATTCTTTCATATTGCCCGGTATTAGGATCTTGTACATCTAAATAATATGGTTTTAAAAAAGCTAAAGACAAACCACCACCGTATATTCCTGTAACACCAACACCACTTTTATTATTTTTTTTACCGATTAATCGTTGCTGCCCATAGCCAAATTTCAAATAATAGAAATTATTAATTTTGCCATAAACAAAAGGTTTACCTAATGTTACCAGCGTGTAGGTTTCATCGTAAGGAATAATCGGTGTCAACTTTTGTTCTTTAAAACTTTTCCGCTCCCCAAATTCAAACCAATAAATATTATCTAACGATACTTTTTTAGCCTTACCATGCTCAAACCCAAAAGAATAGCCGTCTGTATTAAGTTTTAAATGAAATAGGTTGTATTTCTCAAACACGATGGTCCCTTCGGACTCTAATTCCCGCCAGCGTTCTATTTGCAATCGCCTTTTTTCTTTTTTTATTTCCTTAGGGGATAAATTGCCATATAAGTTATTATCTTCTTGCGATAGCCCCGGCACAGAACAAATAAGCAGTAAACTAATGCTGCTGAAGATGGAAATAATAAATTTAATCACAATATTTTGTATAAATTCGCTTAGCCTATGAATATAATTTAAGAAAAAAATTGCAAATTAATTTTAAAAAATCCTATAAAGAATAAATATAATAATAATGAGTACTGCACTAATCAAATATAAGGGCGATTTACAATGTTCAATCCAACATGTAAGGAGTGGCTCAATAATTAATACGGATGCACCAGTTGATAATCATGGTAAAGGATCAACATTTTCACCAACTGATTTATTGGCAAGTGCTTTAGGCAGTTGCATGCTCACCATATTAGCTAGTTCTTTAAAAGAACAAGCCAATTTGTTAGAAGGCACCGAAGTAGCCGTTAACAAAATTATGAGTACGGATGCACCAA
This sequence comes from Phycisphaerales bacterium, assembly GCA_030053995.1. Lineage (GTDB taxonomy): Bacteria > Bacteroidota > Bacteroidia > Chitinophagales > Chitinophagaceae > JASGCP01. The sequence continues at coordinate 38,989 of JASGCP010000003.1, read as the reverse complement.
GACGCATTGTAACTTTAGAAGTACGATTCCAATTTTCTAAAAATTTACAATTTACTGATAAACAAAAAGAACAAGCAATACGCGTTATTGAAAGTTGCCCCGTTCATAAAAGCCTAAATCCCAATATCAATATAGTAATCGATTATCAATGGTAAACTCTTCAATCTGACTCATGATAAAAAAACGATTGTTACTTAGTGCGGTATTATTCAGTTTCGGTTTAACTGCACCATTGGCTCAAGAGCAACCCAAAAATCAGTCTGATTCGGTAGTCCAATTATTTGGCGTAGTTATGAGTGCGGATAGTTTAAAATCTTTACAAGGCACGAGTATTATTATTGAAGGAAAAGGGCGCGGTACTATTAGTAACGAAGAAGGCGTTTTTTCTATTGTAGTACTTAAAGGTGAACAAATTAGGTTTTCATCTGTCGGCTATAAAGACAAAGTGATCACCATCCCAACAACACTGAAAGATGATCAATATAGTGTTATTCAATTAATGGTTACCGATACTTTTTATTTGCCTGCAACCGTTATTCACTCCCTACCCTCACGCGAAGAGTTTGAAAGGGATTTTCAAAATCTTAATGTTGACCATGACGACTATTATATTGCCAATAGAAATGTTAGTGCTTCAAAAAGAGCTGCACTCCTAAACTCTTTACCTGCTGACGGACGCGAAGCAGTCAACTTACAATTACAACAACAAGCACAAAAGTCTTACTATGCAGGTCAAATTACACCGATTCAACTTTTAAACCCTGCTGCATGGGCTAGTTTTATTAAATCATGGAAGCGAGGTGATTTTAAAAGAAAAAAGTCATATTCTGATGAATCTGCAAACACGGATGACAATTAAAAGACTATGTAATACTTTCAAAACTTAACAACAACAATTTTATTATAAAATAATAACACCTATACCATGGAGCACACAATTAAAACCGTAACCGTTATTGGAGCCGGTACAATGGGTAATGGCATTGCTCATACTTTTGCACAGTATGGCTTTGCCGTTCACCTGTTTGATGTTCAAGCAGAACAATTAAAAAAAGCACAGGCTACAATAGCTAAAAATTTGGACAGACAAGTGGCTAAGAATACAATATCCGCAGATGAGAAAGATAAGACCCTGTCTAGAATCTTAATGGTTACAGATATTAACCAAGCTATTACTAATAGTGATTTCGTTATTGAAGCCGCCAGTGAAAATGAGCAAGTTAAGTTAGCAATTTTTAAACAATTGTCAACTTTGTGTTCAAAAGATGTTATTCTAGCTACGAATACTTCTTCTATTTCAATAACCAAAATAGCAGCTGCCGTTGTTGCACCCGAAAGAGTTATTGGTATGCACTTTATGAATCCTGTACCCATGATGAAATTAGTAGAAATCATCAATGGTTATTCTACAAAAAAGGAAGTTACAGAAACCGTCATGGTGCTCTGTCAACAATTACAAAAAACGCCGAATGTGGTTAACGACTATCCAGGATTTATTGCTAATAGAATATTAATGCCGATGCTCAATGAAGCTATATACAGTTTATTTGAGGGAGTGGCTAAAAAAGAAGAAATTGATAGCATTATGAAATTAGGAATGGGGCACCCAATGGGACCATTACAGTTGGCTGATTTCATTGGACTCGATGTTTGCTTATCTATTTTACAAGTCCTTTATCAAGGCTTTGGTAACCCCAAATATGCACCCTGTCCCTTATTAGTAAACATGGTACAAGCAAATAAATTAGGTATTAAAACAGGTGAAGGCTTCTACAAGTATGATAGGAAATGAGAAAGGCGTGAAGACCTACAAATAATATTAGATTGCACCAATTAAAAAACTATCTCATAAAATTACTATTATTCATTATTTTTTTAACAATATTGGTACCTTCATATATAAACCCTGTCCATACCTGAACTAATTGAGCACCCGCATTTAATCTTTCAAGAACATCTTGCTGATTAAATATTCCGCCATTAGCAATCAGTGTGAGTTTACCATTTGTAAGATGATGCACTATTTTGATTAGTTCTATTGATCTGTTTTTCAAAGGTTTACCGCTCAGTCCACCAGCACCTATTTTTTTTATTCGAGTAGCAGATGTTTGAAGATTGTCTCTACTAATCGAAGTATTATGAATGATCAGTCCTTGTAATTTTGTTTCCAAAACAACCGATACAATATCTTCTATTTGGGGTGTTTCTAAATCTGGTGCAATTTTTAATAATATTGGTTTCGCATGAGCCTTAGCCATATTGGCATTCTGCAAATGTTCTAATAATTTTTTTAGAATTGTCCGTTCTTGTAAATCGCGAAGACTTTTAGTATTAGGCGAGCTAATATTAACGACAAAATAGTCCACGCAATCAAATAATTCATTAAAACAGAACAAATAATCTTTATAGGCAACCACGTTATCGGTATCAAAATTCTTACCAATATTACCCCCAATAGGTACTTGCCGAAAATTATTTTTATGCCGAAAATTTTTCAAGCGCGTAGCTACCGATACTACCCCATCATTATTAAATCCCATTCTATTAATCAAAGCATAATCATCCACTAATCGAAACAAACGAGGCTTAGGATTACCGATCTGCGGTCTTGGCGTTACTGTTCCTATCTCTATAAACCCAAAACCTAAAGCGGTAAGACTCTGAAGATAGTTAGCATTTTTATCAAATCCAGCAGCAAGTCCAATTGGGTTAGGAAAATGAATACCAAAATGTACCGATTCCCATTCTGGTCTTTGTAACAATGGTTTGATTAACCCGGTCGAACAAACAAATTCCATTGCCGTCATTGCAACCTTATGGGCTTCTTCCGGTGGTAAAGTAAACAAGATACTTCTCAGAAATGGATAGACCAATTTTGGCATAACAAAAAGTCAGATTAAAAAAGTCGCATTTGATTACAATAGTTTTTTATGCAGTAAATACTGGGCAATTTGAACGGCATTGGTGGCAGCTCCTTTACGCAGATTATCGCTAACCACCCAAAGATTAAGTGTGTTGTCTTGACTTTCATCCCGACGTATTCTACCTACAAAAACATCATCTTTTTCAGCTGCGTCCAAGGGCATTGGATACAATTTTTCTACAGGATTATCAATTACCTTAACACCAGGTGCCTGTTCTAAAATATCACGAACTTCATTAATATCAAAAGCCCTTTCAAAAGATACATTGATACTCTCAGAATGTCCCCCACAAACAGGTACTCTAACAGTCGTAGCCGTTATCCGTAAATCATTAACTTGTAATATTTTTCTTGTTTCATTAATCATCTTCATTTCTTCTTTTGTATAGCCATTATCTAAAAAAACATCAATTTGAGGAATAAGATTCAAATCAATAGGATGAGGATATACTTTATCAAAATGATGATTACCCGCCCGTTCATTAGTTAATTGATCAACACCTTTTTTACCTGTGCCCGTAACGCTTTGATAGGTACTCACAACTATACGCTTGATGCAATACTTTTGGTGCAAGGGATTTAAAGCAACTACCATTTGAATTGTAGAACAATTAGGATTAGCAATGATATAATCGTCTTTAGTTAAAACATCAGCATTCACTTCAGGCACAACTAATTTAATATGCGGCTCCATGCGCCATGCACTCGAATTATCAATAACCTTGCAACCTACCTGTGCAAATTTACTAGCCCACATTAATGAAACGGAAGCCCCAGCTGAAAATATAGCTAGTGTTGGTTTCTCTTCAACTGCTTGTTCGAGTGATATAACCTGAATATCCTTTCCACTAAATGATATTTTCTTGCCCAAAGATTTTTCAGAAGCTACTGGTAGCAAATGTGTTAATGGAAATTTTTGTTCATCTAACACTTGTAACATTTTTTTACCAACCAAACCGGTGGCACCAACTACAGCTACTTTCATAATAAATTGTTATAAGTTTATAATGAACTAATTGAATATTTAGAAAGTTTTGTAAACGCATCAAGTCTTTTATTAATTTTTTGTGCATCTAAGTTTCGTAAAGCTAATGTCCCGAATTCCTGAATACAAAAGCTAGCCATTACCGATCCTAAGACAACAGCATTTTTCAATGCATCAAAATCAACAGATTTTGCTTGAGACAAAAAACCTACCAAACCGCCAACAAAAGAATCGCCTGCCCCCGTAGGATCAAATACTTCTTCAAAAGGCAGAGCAGGACAATAAAAAATATTTTGCTTATCAAATAAAAGAGCCCCATGTTCCCCTTTTTTGATAATCACTGACTTAGGACCAAGTTCCATAATTTTTTTACTAGCCTTAACTAATGAATACTCATTAGTAAGTAAGCGAGCCTCGCTATCATTTAAAACAAGCATGTCAACACGCTTTAGCACTTCTAATAAACCAGGATTAGCTATATTAATCCACAAATTCATGGTATCTAATACAATGAATCGTTGTGCAGGTTCAAGTTGATCCAGTACCGATAATTGAGCGGCGGGGGCGATATTTCCAAGTATAACAAATTCGCTAGATTGATACGATTGCGGGATAACGGGAACAAAATCTTCAATGACATTGAGCTGTGTTTCTATAGTATCCCTTTCGTTCATGTCGGGATGATAACGCCCCTTCCAATAAAAAGATTTTTTATCACGAACGCGTTGCACCCCTTCTGTACAAATTTTTCTTTTTTTAAAATCACTAAATTCAGTTTCAGGATAATCATTACCAACTATCGACACAATATTAATTTCTGAAAAATAAGATGCACTTAATGAAATAAAAGAAGCTGAACCACCAATAATATGATCACTATTGCCAAAAGGGGTTTCGATATCGTCAAAAGCCATGGTACCAATAACAAGGATGGACATATATTTACTGTGTTTATTTAACTAAAAAATCTGCAAAGTTAAAAAAATAAACTAATTTCTAATCAATTTATTTCAAGTCATCCACTATTACATTTTGAAGACAAATAAATTATTTACCAATACTATTAAAGTTCCTTAAAACTTCTTTTAAGTGATCTAAAAAAATCTGAACACTTGGATTATACCCGTATTTTTTATTGGATAATAGTGCCGCATCAGCATTAATAAACATATATAAAGGTTGGGCATTAAAACCAAACTTAGTAATTTCATAATCTAAATTTTTTTGGCCTACCGTCTCAATTCTATCCCCTCGTTTATTGGTGTACTGCTCAGCAACCGGTAGCTCCTGACTTTCATCTACATAGAGACTCACGAGAATGAAATCATCTTTAATGGTACTCAAAACCGCAGGATCACTCCATACCTCGGCCTCCATTTTTCTACAATTTGCACAACTATGTCCCGTAAAATCAAGCATAATAGGCTTATGTAATACTTTAGCAGCTCTTAAACCTTCATCCAGATCAAAATAAGCAGTTAACCCAAAAGGGACATGCAATATATCAGTGTATTTCTTAGGAAGTAAATCAACATCAATATGGTTAGCACTTGTAGAAAGATTTATATTATCTAATTTATATTGTATCTCATTAAGATTAAAGTCCATTGCGGATGAAGGCGGAAGAAACCCAGTCAAACTTTTAAGTGGTGCCCCCCATAAACCAGGTATCATATAGCAAGTAAAGGAAAAAGATAAAATTACGAGTATGAGGCGGGGTACAGAAACATAATTTATACTTTCTTCTTCATGTCCAATTTTTAGTTTCCCCAAGAGATAGAGCCCTAGTAAGAAAAATATACTAATCCATAAACTTAAGAATACATCTCTATTAAGTAACCCCCAGTGATAGATAAGATCAACATTGGATAAAAATTTAAGGGCAAGTGCCAATTCTAAAAATCCAAAAACCGTTTTTACAGAACTCAGCCATCCACCACTTTTTGGTAATGATTTCAGCAAATTGGGGAATACCGCAAATAATGAAAAAGGAACCGATAGACCGAATCCAAAACCTAACATACCAATAACCGGTGCTAAGTTTAATCCGATGGTTGCTGTCTCGCCAAGTAAAGTGCCAATTAATGGTCCTGTACAAGAAAATGATACAATGACCAGCGTTAGTGCCATAAAAAAAATACCAACAATTCCTCCGCGACTTACTTGTTTATCTGTTTTACTGGCCCAGTTATAAGGTAATGTTAATTCAAATGCTCCAAAAAAAGAAAATGCAAATAAAATAAAAATTACAAAAAAAAGTAGATTCGTAATAGGACTTGTTGTTATTTTGTATAAAATAGAATCACCGAATGCCATGGTGAGCAGTATCGTTGGTAAAGTATAGATAATGATAATTGCAAATGAGTAAATCAGTGCATTTTGAATCCCTTTCACATGATTCCCACCGATCTTAAGAAAATAACTAACCGTTACAGGGATTAATGGGAAAACACAGGGCGTTATGATCGCTAATAATCCCGCTAAAAAACAAATTAAAAATATTTTCGTTAGATGTTGTTGCTGTATTGATTTTGTTTCAATAATAGTTTGAGGAATTGGCACGGCAACTTTAAACTTTATACGGCCGTTAGGATAATTATTACCATCTTGACCTAACCAAAATATATATCCAGTAACAAAGGGCGTATCGTTTTGAATATGAAGTGGTATTAACAATTGTAGGCTATCCTTAAATAAAACATAGCTATCAAGTACCCCGGCTATTTTAATTTCTTGGCTTGTACCCTCTTGTTTAATCCCTCGTACTACTCTATAAATTGATGTATCTAAAGATACCATGGTAAAAAAACCGTTCCCATTACTTAATTGCAAACTATCCCCTATTGCGTATTGTTTAGCTGTTGGCAATCCAAAAACACCTAAGTGCTTGTTTTTCCATGAAAGTTTAATCGATAATAAACCCTCATGTGCAATAGATTTCAATTGATACGAGGTAGTTATATTTATATTGTTATCCGATTTCGTAACATCCGCATAGAGCATATTGGTGCCCAAAACACTCGCTAAGATTATAAAAAAAAATATTTTCATGAAATTATACTACACAAATGATTACTAATGCATGGATATTATTATTCAGAAAAATGTTGGCGACATGATCGCCCCGGAAGTTTTATAAAACTATCAAAAAACATCTCGCTTTCTATTGGCAAAATTAGTATTTTGTTTTTAAATTCTTTAAAGAATATTTTAACAGGGTACTGTCCAAAAAAGTGTGTACAATAGCTTTTTAAAGGATTCTAAAATATATAAATAAAAATAGCTACACTTTTCATGTAGCTATTTTATATACTATCCAATCAAATGATCTAATAATCAACACATGTTCCCTTATAACCAGTACCATCCCCACTACACCCAGCCATATAATCAGGAGTTGTACCTGTGGGGCAACCAGAACAATAGCGGCGTCCGTATGTTTGTGAATAACAGTAACAAGGACAAGCATCAGCAACACTACCACAAGATTTTTCACCACCTCTTAATTGTTTTAATTCTTTATTTTTTAATTCTGTTCTCTCTAAAATTTTTCCAAGAGACACTGCTTTTTTTTTCATTTTTTAGATTTTGTTATTATTAATTTTTTAGGAATTATTGACAATTATCGTGCCAATAATTTCGCAATATAGCATTTTTATTTTCATAAACATACTATAAAACTTATGGCAGTACATTCATAATACAAAAGAAACAAGTACCACAAAAAACAGGGGAAATATATTTTGGCTATAAAAGAGTAGCTACATTCAGTTTTACTTTTTCACTTTCTGTGTAGCAAAATAAAATACATAAAGATTTACCTTTGAGAGCTATTAGCCACGCCTTGTAGCATACCGCGTCCCTTGTATATAAATCGTTGAAATAACCTTATGTCTCGTGTAATAATTTGGCATTGCACCGACAACTTATCTCTAAACTTAATTTCTTTGCCAAAAGTTGTTGTCAAACCATTAGGCAAAGCTATTGTTGCATAATAACCGCTGTCAGAAGCAATATCAGATATAAAACGAAGGACACCTTTTACTTTACCAAATTTCTCAACAGGATAAGAAGGGAAAGACATTAAAACTTTTTGTCCTGGTTTTATTTCACCAAAGTCAGACTGCCTAATGTTTATTTGTACAAAAAATGAAGTTGATAGTGGTGAAACATACAGAATAACTTCCCCGGCATTCACGAGTTGATTTACTTGAAAAAATCCAGCAAAAACAACACTACCATCTATTGGTGCAGTAAGGATATAGTTTTTCTTCCATTCTTCAAAAGTAGCTAAAGTAGAGTTAATAACTTCCAAAAATGTCTCGCGAGCTTGCGAAATTTGATTTTCTAGATCTAATATAGCTTGCATTTTAGCAATATTAGTACTTTGGGCGTTAATAATTGTAGATTTCAATTGTTCTAAACCTAACTCTTTAGAAATAATTTTACTTTTTTCTGCATTAAAATCAAAAGTAGATATAATATGATCATTAAACAATTTTTGGTTGGCCAAAAACTGCTGTTTAGCGATAGCGAAGTCCTCTTCTTGCTTCTGTTCTTGTTGTACAACATTAGCATTAACTTGTTGTGTAATGTCGTAATCCTCCTTCAACAATTTCAACTTTTGAACCAAAATACCATTTCCAATAGCTTGTTTATATTGCAAATAAGCCGATATAAATGATTGATAGCCACTCTGTGTTTGTCCAAGATTATCGGTCTTAATGTTTAAAAAATTCGATATTCTACCATCATCGCCATTAGAGACAAGTAGCCTGATCGTATCCAAACTTGAGAGCACTCCTAAAATTTCATAAGGATCACCAACTGACTCAACAAATCCCAATATTTCACCTTGTTTTACTATTTCACGCTCTTTAACAAATAGTTGCGTCAACTTACCTTGAACCTTCGCTACCACTTTAGTAGGTGGATTAGTTGCTTGTAGCGATCCATTAGTAGCAATTAAATCAGGATAATTAACGAACCATGTAGCAATTACCATGATTAACAATATTGAAGCAAAAAAAGTTAATCCGTATCGTACAATAAATCCAGGATTAAGCGACACGATATCCCTAATTACCTGGTTTCTAACAGCCAATCGATTCATATCAACATTGTCACTATTGTTGATTGGACTATCGTCGTCTATAATTTCATCTTCTATTGGATCCACATTGGGCATAAAGCAAATTTATATAGATAGTAACATCATTAATTCTTAAGTTCCTAGCTCTAGTTGATTTCTTACTAGTTCAAAATATTTACCTTGCAACTTAATCAATTCCTCATGATTCCCTTGTTCAACGATAAGTCCTTGTTCCATTACCACAATTTTATCAGCATTTTTCACTGTACTCAATCTATGTGCAGCCACTACCACTGTTCTATTTTTAAAAAACTCTTGCAAGTTTTCCATAATCACTTTTTCATTATTGGCATCCAAAGAGTTAGTCGCTTCATCAAAGAATATATACTCAGGATCCTTATAGACAGAACGAGCAATTAAAAGTCTTTGTTTTTGTCCTTGGCTCACGCCATTACCTTCAGCACCAATTTTAGTATTGAAACCAAGTGGTAAACTCTCAATAAAATTAAGAATATTAGAAACTTTACAAGCATGCAATAATTTATCATAATTAGGTACTTCATCGCCAACGGCAATATTTTTAGCAATATTATCATTAAAAATATAACCGTCTTGCAAAACAGATCCACAATTCTTACGCCATAAGCTCGGTCTGATTGTTCTCAACTTATGTCCAGCCCCTTGGTCGCCCTCAGAATGTAAAGGACCCACTAAAATCTCACCGGAATAACTCTCATAAAAACGCAACAACATTTTAAGCAAAGTAGTTTTACCACTACCACTCATACCTACAATAGCAGTAGTCTTTCCCTGTGGGATAACCAAATTCATTTTTTTAATTACCGGATCATTACCGGCACCGGGATAAGCAAAAGAAACATTTTCAAAAATAATTGACCGCTCATGAGGCAACATCTCTAAAAACTCTTTATTTACAGGTTCTTCATCTTCTAAAGCGTGAATTTCATTAATCCGCTCTAATGATATTTTGGCATCTTGTGCCTGTTGGATAAAGCCAATTATTTGCTCTATTGGGCTATTAATTTGACCCACAATATACTGTACCGCTAACATCGCCCCCATGGTTAACTGACCTTCCAAAACAGATTTTGCAACAACAAATGTAATTAATATATTCTTACCTTGGTTAATAAATACCGCCCCAGCCTGTTGAATCTGGCTTAAAGACAAACTCTGGAAGCTAATGTTAAATAAACCAGCTTGTAATCTTTCCCATTCCCAACGCTTAAGATGTTCGGCACCATTTAACTTGATTTCTTGCATACCATAAATCAATTGCATCGTTGTAGAATTCTCCCTACTCGCAAGAGAAAACCTTTTATAATCTAACTTTCTTCTATATCTAAGAAATATTATAATCCAAAAAAAGTATAGAACACTACCACCTAAAAAAATACCAAAAACAAGTGCACTATACTGTAAGACAACAAATGAATACAAAACTAGTGTAAACAAAGAGAAAAATGTATTCAAAGTAGAACCGGTCAAAAAACTCTCAATACGACTCTGATCTTGCAATCTTTGGAGAATATCACCCGTTTGTTTCGTATCAAAATAGTTTAGAGGCAATCGCATCAATTTCATCCAAAAATCGGAAACAAGGGATAAATTGATACGCGTACTAACATAGAGCAGTAACCTACTTCTGATAAACTCAACCGTAGTACTTCCTAAGAAAAGCATAAACTGAGCAATCAAAACAACATTAATAAATTGCAAATTCTGATTGTTAATACCAATATCAACAACACTTTGAGTTAAATATGGGAAAATTAACTGCAAAATACTTCCAACTAATAACCCGAGTAATATTTGAATAAGGAATTTCTTTTGCTGATACACATATCCCAAAAGAACACCCCACCCTACCTTAGAGCCTAATTCCTCTTGAATTTCATAAAACTTGGGGGTTGGCTCCAACAATAAAGCAATACCTAACTCTTCGGTTTGGTCCGCGGTACTAATCCAGCACTGTTTAAATTCACTAGGTTTATAATGCAGTATTGCTGCCGCAGGGTCTGCAATAACAATATTATTTCGTGTTGTTTCTGGCGTAATGACAACAAAGTGATTAGCATTCCAATGTAATATAGCAGGTTTGGGGGCTTCATCGATTAGTTGATCAAAACTTATTTTAACTCCCCTAGTTCTAAACCCAATCTCTTCTGCTGCTTCAGATATACCCAATAATGAAACTCCGTCTTTATTAATATTTGCCTTATGCCTTAGCGTATTACTTGTAAACCTTTTACCATAATGTTTTGCCACCATTCGCAAGCAAGTTGGACCGCAATCCATCTGATCAATCTGCTTAAAATGAGGGAATTTTTTTAACATATTTTAAAAAAAGAGAAATGAAAAAACACTACTTTAGAAACAACACTTTTAATAAGATCGAATTAACAATGAACATTTTTTATTCAAATTTGGTAGCAACAGTCATTTAATTTTACTCATTTAATTTTAACTGAATTTGCATTTTTATTGAATAATTATTTTATTAAAAAAGCTAATTAATTAAAAAAAAGATAAAAATGATCCCCAAAAAGGAAAAGTCAATAAAAAAATTAGACTATATAGTGGCAAGATACACCATGACTATAAGCACGATTGCAATATCTTACCACTAATAATATTAGCTCAAAAGTTCTACTCTGCAAGAAAGTAAGGTAAATCCTTTATATTATAAGTCTTAGGCACTTCATAACCATCAACAAATATAGTAGGCGTATATTGAATTTCGACAGCATCACACCACTTTTTCATTGCATCAATTTTAGGATTTTGTGCCATTAACTCATCCTCAGTCATCGGATATTTCTTAGCAAACTCATCATAATCCTTTTTAGTTGCCAAATACCAATCATCTAGTGCCTGATGTGTCAGTTTTTCATCCCCCTTCGCTGCTATCGCCAATAAATGTCTAACCGGTTGTGCTTTTTTATCCTTCTCATCAGTGGTTGCGGTAAAAATTACTTGAACACGAAGGTCGCGAACTTGTACCAAAAGTTTATCAATTTCAGGATGTGCTTTAGCACAAGGTCCACAATAAGGGTTACATGCCTTAATGACAACATGCTTTGCATCAGGGTTTCCCAAAGGAATACCCAATCCATCAGGTGACTCAGTCATTTTTTTACCTTTATCTCTCAAACTCTCATAAACAAGGTTGTCAAATTTAATACGCATTAACTCTCTCTTATCCCTAACGATTTGTTGGAAACTAATAAAGAAAGGTTTAAACACATACCAAAATATGATTAAAAATATAAACGGAAACCCTATATACTCAACTAAGTCAATAGCCCAATGTTCGGGAAAATTAGTAAATGCTTGCAACAATCCACCAGTAGCCAAACCAACAATAAATTCTGTTATCAAAATAACTTGCACCGTTAGACAAAACACACACCATTGTTTTGCCACACGCCACTGATAATAAATAGAAAAGAAAGGATAAACCAACGTAGGTATATTAATAATAATAATTAATGATAATACATCTTTGAATGTACTCTCCCCGGCTATTGTAGCAAACAATAATGCTAAAATTGTTGAGCCAAAATACAAATAACCGACTTCACTCCAAGATATAATATTCAAAAACTTCGCCTGTTTAGAATTAAGAATTGCTGAACAATTCGTTTTTCCCCCTCCCAAACCACCACCACAAAACTTCTCCAAAATAGGATTTGCTTTATCAACTTCATACCACAATAACAAAGCAGACACAACAACACCACCCAATTTCAAAAGATAGAGCAGACCCACTAATATATGATCACTCATTCCCAAAGAAGCAAATTGATAAGATTCTGAAAAAGAATAAAGAACCGTCAAAAATCCCAAGAAAATCAAAAAGGGGTAAAGCAATGACTTCATAAAAGATTTTGCTTTCTTTTTTTCATAATCCTCTTCGCCCTTAGCAGCAGATAGATCAGCTAAAAGAACGATAGAATTCCACATCTTTAAAAACTCCTCTTTAGTAACTTTATTATTTTTTGTATTGCCCGTAGAATAGAAAACTTGATCAGATTCAACCTTAAAAACAACAGCAAACTCACCTTTAACAACTGTCAGAAAAGGTAAAGGTATCTCATTAAATTTCTCTTCCGAAGTCTTAATACAAACAACATCCCCCCCCCACTTGGTTAAGCTATCTTGGATACTAAGAAGACTCGGGTAATCAGGATGCCCATTCAACTCTTCGTTAACCGAATCATTTGTAATCCGTTTGAGCCCCAGTCGCTTAATTAAATCAATGGTAACCAAAACAGGATTTTCATAATTATTGAGTACTTCGTACAACATAGGTTTCTAAAATTTATGTAATTATATGTTAAAATTAAACTAAAATCGGATGCGTAAAATTGCGACAATGGTACAATATTAAATAAAATTTACAAAACTACCAAAAAAAAAATGATTTATCGTTTTTTTCAATTGAGCATGCTAAAGTTATTTAAACAAATCAAATAATTTAGCCACAATATTTTTTACACCTCTTGTCTATTTAATTATCCAAAAAATATAATTCAAGTTTAAACTGATAACAAAATTACAATGAATATGAGCGAATGTATTTTTCAATATGTCCGTGTATTTTTGAATTGTCAGAATAAAAATAATTCCATACAATTAAAAAATCGGATATTTACGAAAAAAATATTCATCAAAAAAGGCATACAAAGAGGCAGAAACATCACACGCATCAATATTTCAAACACACATGTATTATAATAATATAAAAACGAAAGATTATAGGTGCACCAAACAACACGGCAATCAAAACAAATTTATGGGTAATCAGTTGTTTACAATTAAGCGGATTAAATTTATTATTGTGGGCATTTTTTGTTCACTCAATTTCATATCATTTAGTCAAGGATCGCAAGAGTACAATTTAGACAACGACTGGCGAATTGCTCGAGGGGATTATTTATTTGCATCAAAACAAGATTTTCTAGATGAACATTGGTCTTTAATAAATTTGCCATACTATTGGCAAGATTATAAACCAAACGATACGGGCGCCAAACAATATTCAAATCATTCAAATATACTAAATACAGGCACCAATGAATTAGTAGACAATAATATTCTATGGTTCAGAAAAATTGTATATTTTAAACCACATATTATTGAACTTGAATCACAAAAAATTTATATAGTAATAGACTGCGTAGCAACAAATTACACACTATATATTAATGGGGAAAAAGTTGAACAAAAGATACTTCAATATGGAAAATCAACAACGAACATCTCGCCTTTCATTAGGCCTAATCAACATAACCTGATAGCCCTTAAAGTAATGACTCAAGTTTCAGGTTATCCAACAAAAAAATATATTAATCATATTAAATTCATCATAACCAATAAAGAACACTTTGATTACTTGAAGACCACATCCTATTCATCAATTGAAAATGATTCTACGGCTCACCTTTTTATCAACAGCCCAATTAACAATCCTAATAAAAAGGACCTAAAAATTAATGTACAACTTGAAGACACGCATCATATTGTAATTTTTTCAAAATTGTACAACCATATTCAAGACAGCCTATTCACCACTATTTTTTCATTACGACGGCCACATCTTTGGAACCTTGATACACCATATTTATACAACCTCGAACTGAGTCTTTACAACAATAATGATTATAGCTTAGAAGATAAAATTTCAATTCCTATCGGGATAAGAACAATTACACAAAAACCTAACGAATCATTGCGATTGAATAACCAGCCCATTAAACTAAAAGGATATATTCTATTGGATACAAAGAATCGTTTCAATAGCCTTGACAACCAATATAATGCCATAGACAAAGTTAAATTAATTAAAGGGCTTGGGTTTAATGCTATTCAAGTAGAATATGGTACCGTATCGAATGAAATTATTAATGCCTGCGATAAAATAGGCTTATACGTCTTACAAGAATGTCCAAATATAAAAACAATTAATAAACTTGATCGAGATAATACTTATCAAAATAATACGA
Organism: Phycisphaerales bacterium; assembly: GCA_030053995.1. Classification (GTDB taxonomy): domain Bacteria; phylum Bacteroidota; class Bacteroidia; order Chitinophagales; family Chitinophagaceae; genus JASGCP01. Next base: position 23,960 of record JASGCP010000003.1, on the reverse strand, counting down.
CCATTGACTTGTTAACCAATATAATCAAAGAAGAAGCTAATCATCCAAGTATTATTTTATGGCGTATGCCGAATGAGGTTGAAGACAAGCAAAAACCATTAAGCAACCGTCAACTTCAAAGTAATCAATATATTATTAATGCAGCCCCTTCTGATACACTCATTCAAGACATCTATCAACGCTATAATCAAGAAGCAGTCGCCCAAAATAAAAAAAAAGACGATCAACAACAATCAATAGTAAATTTATTAGATTCAAATTCAATAATAATCGACAACTTCATTAATATGGCAAGCTATCAGGGAATTGGTTTATTTGATACAATAGGGTTACCTACTCATGTTTACTACTTTTATCGTTGCATTTTGAATACACAAACTCCTACTATACATCTTATACCAACCGGAACTCGTTTATCGAAAATAGATGAAATAAATAATAGCAGTTTGACAAGTTATAGTAACATCTATAAAAATATAACACTATTCAATAGAGAAAAAAATAATATAAACATGATACCCGTATCGTACGAATCAAATCAATTAAATTGTCACATAAATAAATGGATTAACATACCAAGATCAACAGAAATATTATTACAATTACAACAAGATAGCCACGATACCAAAACAATCTTAAAATATGCTGGAACAAATAGCATACCTTCGGAGTTAGTTGTTGCATGTAGTGTACCGCCTACACAACTTACGAGCCATGAATTTTTCTATATGCAAGCTACCTTGTTAGATGAGTTTGGAGAACCTTGTATATTTGATAATCATACTATTATTCATTTCTCAATAAAAGGGAATGCACAGGCTACGCTTGTTTCATTTAAAGATGGCTATCAACCAACAAGGAATAAGAAAAGAATAGCCACTAAGGCATATTCAGGAAAGGCCGTCCTATTATTGCGTTCCGGCTATTATAAAAATATAACCCTACACATTCAAGTTCGCACGCCAAACAAATATTCAAAAACCCTACACTTTAAAAATCAATATGCTAAAAACACCAACATTTTCGATTAATAAATCATCCAAGATTATTATCAATATAATCCATATCGCTTGGATATATCAAGCAAAATAATCTACCATGTTCACCTAAAAAATATGCAACAGGCAACACTCTTAAAAAAATATCATGAGCAAAAAGTCCATTATCTTATTCTTTCTATCCTCCTTTATTCTTACAGCTTGTTCTGTTACCAGCAAATTGGTAAGTATAAAATATCATATACAAAAAGATTCTGTACTGCGATTTGCTAAAGTTGGTATAGCTATTGCAATGTATCAACCCAATAAATGTGCCAAACCACTTATGCAATACCATGCAAACGCATACTTTACCCCCGCGTCTAATTTAAAAATTTTGACCTTATGGATTGCCTTACACTACTTGCCAGATTCATTACTGGGACTGGTTTATCATATTACAGGCGACTCACTTATTTTTTCGGGGACTGCCGACCCGTCATTCTTACACCATGATTTTAACAATCAGCCTGCTTTTAATTTTCTTGATTCAAATAAAGACAAACATTTGTATTACGATAATGCTACGCCCATCGATAACTTTTATGCACCAGGTTGGTCGTGGGATGATTATAATCAACACTACATGCCAGAAAGAAGTAGCTTACCTATTTACGGTAATGTTTTAACATTAATAAAAACAGATACATCATATCAAATAATCCCAAACAATATAGACGCCAATCTACACAATCTTGACTCGAGCAATGTTGGATCATTAACACGCCTATTTCATAATAATCGTTTTATATTATCGCCTATAAAAAAAACGACAACAATCCAGCAAATTCCCTTTATAACCAATATTGCTAATAAACCAATAGCAGTCACACTACTATCAGACACGCTACATATTCCTATCAATTATTATCAAGGAGATACTATTACCAATTGGGATACACTCTACTCACAATCAAGAGACAGTCTTTGTAAAATCATGATGGCACGAAGTGACAATTTTTATGCCGATCAAATATTAGAAATGTGCAGTTTAAGGTATAAACATCATTTCGATACTAAAGCCTTAATTGACTCTATATTACATAATGAATTCGTACAAATCCCTAATAAGCCACGATGGGAAGATGGTAGCGGACTAAGTCGGTATAATTTATTCTCTCCAAATGATATTGTATGGGTCATCAACCAACTAATTAAAAATTGGGGCATCGAAGAGATGAAATTATTGTTTCCTATAAAAATAATAGCATTTGGACAAAAAAAAACAACCATCTACGCCAAAACTGGAACCATGGGTGGTGTAACGAATTTAAGTGGTTTCTTTGCGACTTCAAAAAATCGAATTATTATATTTTCCTTACTACTCAACGATTTTATTGACAAGATTGGGACTGTTAATAATGCTCGAAATAAATTATTGCTATCAATTATAAAACGGTTACATTAAGCCATTTTATGGATTGTACATAACATTTACCATTTTGCCTATATGCCTAATAATCAGCCGTGAGAATATCCATAGCTAATTATTATCATTAATCCATTCGATTCTTTACTTCAAGAAGATATTTTTTACAATAAAAAAAAAAAAATACCTTTGGGATAACTACCACTTTAATTTTTCCAATTGCCCATTCAGTAGCCTTATGAAAGTTTCTGGATTCACTTTTATTAGAAATGCCATTCTGTATGGATATCCTATTGTTGAATCTATTCTTTCGGCACTACCTATCTGTGACGAATTTATAGTATCAGTTGGTGATTCAATTGATGGGACTTTAGAATTAATTAAACGAATCGACAATCCTAAGATTAAAATAGTTCAAAGTATTTGGGATGAAAGTTTACTTACGGGCGGTAAAATTCTATCCGTTGAAACAAATAAAGCATTAGCCGCAGTGGATCAAAATAGCGATTGGGCATTTTACATTCAAGGTGATGAAGTTTTGCATGAAAAATATTTACTAAACATTCAAACCAATATGCATCAGTACCTTGACGCAAAAGAGATTGATGGGTTACTGTTTGATTACGTGCACTTTTATGGATCATTTGACTATGTGGGCAATTCATCAGCATGGTATCCGCACGAAATTCGTATAATTAGGAATAGCAAGAATATTTATTCTTACCGTGATGCTCAGGGATTTAGAAAGGACAACAATAAGAAGTTACAAGTCAAAAAGGCTGAGGCATGCATGTACCACTACGGATGGGTTCGTGAACCAAAGGTTATGAATCGTAAGCAAACAGATATTGGACGATTTTACAACAACACCAATGCACCCATAACACCACCGGAAGTATGGGTAGGTGATTTTGATTATACGAACATTAAAAGTTTAAAAAAATTTACGGGGACACACCCCAAAGTAATGTTAGAAAGGATTAAACAAAAAAACTGGTACTTTGAATATGATCTATCAAAATCAGCCGTTGATTATAAAGATATTGCAAAAAAGCTTTTAAAAAAAATAGGTATTAATACCTACTATGAGAATTATATATTAATACCTTAATCTTATTTTATAAGCAATGATTCTTTCAGTTAGTGCTAAACCCTATACCCCCTTATTAATTGTTGCATGACAACTATAAAAGATAAGATAACCGTACTCCAAAAATTACGATCCTTTTATATAGAATCCCCACCAAATTGGGAAATTGCTAAAAAACGGGCTTTTGAACACAACAAACTTTTTATACCTGAGTTTATTGAAGTAGCTATTCAAAACATTATTAAAGGTTACTTAGATCAAGAAATATTATTATCTTTTATATCACAGTACCCCCAATTATCAAAAACTAAAAAAAATAAAATAGGGGTTATTGTTGCTGGCAATATTCCCCTTGCAGGATTTTATGATTTTATCATACTGTATCTTTCAGACGCACCGGCACAATTAAAATTATCTTCAAAAGACACCATGCTACTAACAGAAACTTTTAATCAGATACAAACATGGGATCCGGAGATAAGCAATCGACTATTTATAGTCGATCGTCCTCAAAACTGCGATGCTTATATTACCAACGGTAACAATCTCTCCAGCAATTACTTTCACTATTATTTTAAAAAATACCCGCACATTCTTCGTACTAATAAAACGAGTGTTGCCATTTTAACGGGAAATGAAACCATGAAGGAATTAGAGCAACTAACACAAGATATATTCTTATACTTTGGCTTAGGTTGTAGAAGTGTTAGTAAACTTTTTGTACCAGATGGGTACAATTTTACAAATTTTCTTCAATGTTGCAAACGATACCAGCATTTAATGGATTTATCAGTTTACAAAAACAACTATGACTATCATCTAACCCTGCTACTAATGGATAAAAAGCCCTACTTAGAAACTGAGGCATTGATACTAACGGAAAGTAAAGAATTATTCTCGCCTATTAGCCAAGTTTATTACACATCGTATAGTTCATACACCGATTTAGAAAAATCTCTTGCTACCAACACACATATTCAGGCGATTATTTCTAAAAACCATATTCCATTTGGGCAAGCACAATGTCCTTCGCTTTTTGATTTTCCGGATGGTATAGATATTATCAAGTTTATCGAACAGTTACAATAATTTTTGTACTAACTCAATGATGCTGTTATTATTGCCAATTGTTCGGCTTGATGAATTTTTGCATAGCCACTAGCCGTTGATGCACTTAAAGGGCGACTAATAACACCAAATGAACGAGCAGTAAACCGTGTTTGCATAAAAGTAGCCGCTCCCATATTCAATGGTTCCTCCTGAACCCAATACCACAAAGCAGACTGATACTTATCAAACAACTTTAGAAGTTGCGTCTCGGGCAACGGATATAATTGCTCAATGCGAACAATGGCGACATGATCTTTTTGCTGTTTTATCTTGGCACTCATTAAATCAAAGTAAATTTTACCCGTACAAAATAAAACCTTAGTAATCTTCTTAACATCAGATACGGATACATCATCAATTACTTCTCTAAAAGATAGCTGTTCAAATTCAGCTATTGGGCTACAAGATTCAGGTAGCCGTAGATTACCTTTAGGCGTGAAAATAATTAACGGTTTTCTAAACGGCCATGTTATTTGGCGTACTAAAACATGAAATAGATTTGATGCATTGGTAATATTAGCAATAATAACATTATTTTCTGCACACATTTGTAAATATCGTTCCATTCTAGCACTACTATGTTCGGGACCTTGTCCTTCATAACCATGAGGTAATAATAAGACCAAGCCATTCATACGCCCCCATTTTTCCTCCCCTGCAACAATAAATTGATCAATAATAATTTGAGCACCGTTAGCAAAATCACCGAATTGTGCTTCCCAAAGTGTCAAGGAATTAGGGTTAGCAAGTGCATAACCATATTCAAAGCCTAACACAGCATATTCACTTAACAAAGAATTATAGACATGTATATTGTTGGTTTTAGTAAAAGGTGATAGACGGTTATACTCTCTATTATTTTCGTCCATAATCATAAGGTGACGATGCGAAAAAGTACCACGCTTAACATCTTCACCACTTAGTCTAAAAACAAATCCCCGTTCAACAATAGTAGCATAGGCGAGTAACTCGGCTGATGCCCAATCTATTTTACCTTCTTTTTCAAATAACATCTTCTTTTCCTCTAATAACTTATCAATTTTTTTAAGTGGTGTGAAATCAGCAGGATAAGACATCAACTGATAAAACATCTTCTTAATATCTTCTAAAGGCAAACCAGTATGATAAATTTCAAATAATTCCTTTATAGTTGGTTTTTGTAATTTACTCCATGCAATTTCTGGGGGTTGATGATTATAGGGCAAAGGACTTTGTTTTACCTCATCTAATCGATTTTGTAATTCAAGCCAAAACTTTTTTTCCATTTCTTGTGCTAATGCACGTGCGTTATCTTCTCCTTCTGCCATTAAAAATTCGGTATAAACTTCACGAGGGTTGGGATGACTATCAATTATTTGGTACAAAGAAGGTTGTGTATATTTAGGATCATCACCTTCGTTATGACCGTGTCGTCTATAACATACCATATCAATAAAAATATCAGATTGGAACTGTTGACGATAACGAACGGCTAAATTAGCAGACTTGAGCACGGCTTCAGGATCATCCCCGTTCACATGCAAAATTGGGGCTTGAACCATCGTTGCTAGAGAAGTACAATAATCGCTACTTCTAGCATCATCAAAATCAGTAGTAAAACCAATTTGATTATTAATAACAAAATGAATGGTACCACCGACCCAATAACCTTTTAAGAGAGACATCTGCAACAACTCATAAATAATACCTTGACCAGCTACCGCTGCGTCACCATGTATCAAAATTGGTAAGACCTTATTATAATTACCTTTGTACAGTAAATCAGCTTTAGCTCTTGAAAATCCTGTTACTATGGGGTTAACTGCTTCTAGGTGCGAAGGGTTAGGCATGAGTTTGACATGTATTTTTTGTTGACTCATCGTTTCAACTTGACTATCAAACCCTAAATGATATTTAACATCACCACTACCTAATGTTTGATCAATTTTAGCCGTACCTTCAAATTCACTAAAAATTTGGCTATATGTTTTTTTTAAAGTATTAGCCAAAATATTTAAACGACCTCTATGGGCCATGCCGATTTCCACCTCTGCAACTGAGTATTCGGCTGCTACATTTAAAATCTCATCCAAAGCAACAATCGTCGTTTCACCACCTTCTAATGAAAATCTTTTCTGTCCAACATATTTGGTATGCAAAAACTTCTCAAAAATAACAGCCTCATTTAGTTTAGTCAGTATCCGTCTTTTTTTTTCTAAGGACAGCGGGACTTGAAACTTACTTTCAATTTCTTCTTCCAACCATTTTATTTTGTTTGCATCATTAATATGTGTATATTCAAAACCAATCTTATGGGCATAGCAATTAGTTAACTTTGAAACAATATTTTTAAGGGTTGTTTTACCCAATCCAACACAATGACCAGCATAAAACTCTTGATCCCAATTAACATCGCTCAGGTTAAAGTAAGATAAATCTAAGTTAGCATGTCGATCCTTGCGGGGTCTAATAGGATTAGTCTTTGCAATCAGATGTCCCTTATCTCGATACGCATAGATTAATTTATAAACATTAATTTCCCTAAGAATATCAAATTCACCATTCTGTATATTTCCTTGTTCAACTTTCGTACCGCCCTTATAATTGGCGACAGCGAAATCAAAACCCTCAAAAAATTTACGAAATTCTTGATCGACCCTACTAGGATCAAGCACATATTCTTGATATAATGACTCTATGTATTCAGGTGAAGATCCAAGTATGTACGCTATATCTTGCATAAAAAATAGTAAAGATACAATAAAAAGAAGAATGATATAATTTCAAACAATATTTGGCTAAATCATTTTTTTGAGGTGCTAAGCGATTTTAGGGGTAGATAATGGTCAACCAATTCGCCATTTTCAATTTTCAACTTTCAATTTTATGAATCACGGATTACAGATTACACGAATATTTTGAGGATTGAAGGATTAGCATGCTTGTTACAAAAATCTTTATTAAACATTAATCATTCATTGTCCATTAAAATTAATGCCGTAGGCATAACTACATTGGTAGCCTAAATGAACCATAACCGATAAGTCCGTAGGCATGAAACCTGTATTTTAATATTTACAATTAGGAAAATGAGCTGGTGCATAACTGTTGGCTAGATGTTTCATCCATACGGATTTTTTTTTGGAGGGAATTCCATTTGCTACCAATAGCACATCCCTACGAAATTTTCATACATCCATTACAACATTTTTCAGTTTATTTACCGCAAAACTATATTTGTAGGGGCGGGGTTTACCACCCAAAAGATAATGTACACAATTTAGGTTAACCGCAAGGGTTACCACCTACAATTGACAAATATTAAATGGGATTTTAAAAATATCCGACAAAAATAATTTTCGTCTATTGTCTCGCCCCCGTCTTAGCACCTCAAAAAAATGATTTAGCCTAAGTTATGCCAGTTTCGTCATAGAGCCACATTAAATATTATCCCCTATTAATACCACCAAAAAAGAGGCTTTGCAAATGCAACACTCAAAGCAATTTGAAAATTTGGAGCACATGGTTGTACATTAGTCCAACTCTGCCCACGGTTGGATGTGTAGGAATATACAGCGTTGTTACCATTAGAACCTACTACCACACCATTTGTAGCTGAACTAAAAGCAACAGAATAAATATTACTCATACCATTTATTCCGTATGGATCAGACCAAGACTGCCCACCATCATCTGTATAGCGATATAAACCATAAGTAAGATCACTACTTTTTACTTTATTGGATGATATGACTACCCCTGTGGTAGCTGAATTAAATACAACAGAATAAATAGCTTTTAATGCGTCACCTGATGTTGCTGTTGGATACCAAGTATCCCCGCTGTTGTTTGTACTGAAATATGTCCCAGTAGCCCCTCCTAAAAGTGTACCATTAAGAGTTGAATTAAATGCAACAGAAGAAATATTGTTATGAGCTGGGACTAATGGAATCTCCATCCAACTAAACCAATTATTTCCGCCATCGTTTGTATAAGAATACGCACAAAAATAGTTATTGCTTCCTACTACCACACCATTTGTAGCTGAACTAAAAGCAATAGAACTAATGTTCATAGCGTCGTTACCACCTAGTAATTTAGGGGCAGACCAATTATGTCCACCGTCGTTTGTCAAACAATACAAACCGTTGTTGCCTACTGCTACACCGTTGGCTGGTGAACTAAAGGCAATGGCATTAATAGTACCCATACCGCTGATTGATTGAGGATTAGACCAAGTACGCCCGCCATCGCTTGTATAGGAATATATGTTGTTTGTTGCTGTTCCTGAAGGATAATTCCCTACCGCCACCCCATTAGTATCTGAACTAAATACAACCGAGCTAACAATCATATTCCCATGATTCATTTGTACTGGAGCCCAAGTTTGTCCACCATTGTTTGTATACAAAAATCCACCATTACCAGAATTATCGACTATTTCCATAACACCATTTACATTGGTACCATCATGAAGCGTATTGGTGGTACTCGTACGACCATTAGCAATAGCATTACTGTTAGGCATTTCAATTTCCTTAGTACAAGATAGAATAGTAAAAGAAAATAAGAAAAGAGAAGATGATAAGAATAACCAGATTTTTTTCATAGAAATTTATATTTAAAGGGATATTCCCACCCCCGTTAACAATATTTTTTCGCAAAGTTATTTTTTTTTTGATAATTCCAAAAATATTTTTCATTAAAATAAAATAATGGCTCTATGACGAATTGAGTGGGTAAAAATGGTAGAAATGAATTGATTTTTAAAACTACAATTTGATATTTTATAAGGTCATTTTTCTTTCTTTTGTGTTGATACAAAAAAAAGAAAAAATCAAGCCTGATGTAGAGACGATGCATGCCCCGTCTCTACTTATATTCTCCTTCACCATTTTCGATGGGCACTTTGTTCGCCTTGTTTTGCAACGCCCTTCATCTAAATCTAAGGGGATTCCGGCTATATGCTCAATGATAATCAATATGAAATTAAGATAAACTACCCACCCTTTTCGTCATAAAACCAAATAATATTAAGATGCAAGGACTGAATTAGTTATCATTAACAATTGTTAACAACTATTTGTCAATTGTATGCTTTGCCAATTCAAAATAAAAAAATATCTTTGTAAGATATATAGAACGCAATGTTTAATTAATAAATAAAATGGTAACAACATCAATTACAAAAAGTTTTATCAAAGAGTCGCACACATGGTATATCGATTTACCTGATTTTATAGAGCAAGGTTTAGGTTCCAAGGCTAATTTAATGATGGTACAAGGTGCAGATACTCTTTTGGATAGATTGTCTAATAACGGCAACAAAATTACTTTGACCTTTAGTACGCATGAATTCCCATCCTACGAATATGTCATTCATAAAAAAATGATGGGCATTGATAAAGAATATCTTGATCGTATTGGTCATGCTCCTGTGGAATACGGGGCTTATTATAAATTAGATGAATGGAATCATACCCTCTGGCTATGCCCTGTTACAGAATATGTATTTGGTGGTAATTACCCTGAGGCGATATATATTAAGGTGGTAGCCTGATATATCCCGCGTCATAGAGCCTTAACTATACCATTGGTAAATGATCGTTAAATATTTTTTTGGAGGGAGTGCTTTTTTTTTGTAACTTGGTGCATTAATTAACCTTTAAAAATTTAAAATGACGAAACAATTACACTTGGGTACACAATTAGCAAGAACTGACTTAAAGAAATTAAGAGGGGCAGAATTAAAATAGGTCCCCCGCTTAAATATTGTGAGCGTAATCCTCCTGGAACTAAATACGAGGCATGTTTAAATGGTATGGCATGTTGTCCAGAAGGCAGTTGTGAAGGGTTTGTAACTCTTTGTGCTATGACATTTTGGCTTGGGTGTGAAGCTGTTGCAGATACGCTAAGCTGTAAAGCTGGTAATTCTTCTTTCTGTGGGGGCGGTCATGATGGCAATGGGACACCTTGCATACCTGTTGGCTAATTTTCAGCCTTACAAATGGAATGAAAGTTTAATCCTATTTTCAAAAAGAATAATGAATAAAACAGGCAACGCTTAGTTGCCTGTTTTATTTTGTCTGAATCAAGAATTACACCGATTAAAAGATTGCACGGATTATTTTTGAATATAAATGGCAACGAGATTATGGGAAAATATTGTGTAAATAGATTTTTGAGACTATAAAAAGAATATTTAAACTAATTTTACAGTATCGAGTGAATGGGAATAGTTTAAAAAATTAATTAATTTATCATACTATGAAATTTGATCTTGTTGTTATAGGCAGTGGACCAGGTGGTTATCCGGCCGCTATTCGTGCAGCACAGTTAGGGCTATCAGTGGTTATTGTTGAGAAGGAAAGTTTAGGCGGTATTTGTTTAAACTGGGGCTGTATTCCAACAAAAGCACTGTTAAAAAGTGCTCAAGTATATGAAAACCTTAAGCATAGTCAAGATTACGGTATTGCTGCGACCGGCGTCCAAGTAGATTTTAGTGCCGTTATCAAAAGAAGTAGGAATGTAGCCGATAAAATGAGTAAGGGTATTCAATTTTTAATGAAGAAAAATAAAATTGAAGTTGTAATGGGGTACGGCAAAATTAAATCTAAAAATTTGGTGGAAGTTACTATTGCCGATGGTTCTAAAAAAAATATAGAAGCTAAATACATTATAATTGCTACCGGAGGGCGAAGTAAAGAATTACCTAATCTGAAACAAGATGGCAAAAAAATAATTGGCTACCGCGAAGCCATGTCTTTAACACAACAGCCTAAAAGCATGATCATTGTTGGTAGTGGTGCTATTGGCATTGAGTTTGCTTATGTCTATCAAACGATGGGTACTAAAGTTTCAATTGTAGAGTTCCTACCACGCATTGTTCCAGTAGAAGATGAGGATATTTCTAAAGAGTTAGAAAAGCAATACAAGAAACAAGGTATTGATATATACACATCTTGCTCAGTAGAAAAAGTAGATGCAACTGGCACCGGGGTAACGGCATTAATAAAAAGACAAGACGGTAGTACATTCTCATTACAAGCAGATGTTGTTTTAAGTGCCGTAGGGGTTGTTGCTAATATCGAAAATATTGGCTTAGAGGAGCATAATATTAAGGTAGAAAAAAATAAAATTGTTGTGAATGAATATCAGCAAACATCCATAGCCGGTGTATATGCAATAGGCGACTGCTCGCCAGGACAATCATTGGCACATGTTGCTTCAAATGAAGGCATTATTGCGGCGGAGCATATTGGATACTTAGAAAAAAAATATGCACACTTGCCGGATACCATTGACTATAATAATGTGCCCGGATGTACCTATTGTACACCCGAAATTGCAAGTGTAGGGTTTACTGAAAAAGCGGCTAAGGAAGCAGGTTATCAATTAAAAGTTGGCAAATTCCCCTTTGTTGCTAGTGGTAAAGCTACCGCTAGTGGTGCTACCGATGGATTTGTAAAAATTATTTATGATGCTCAGTATGGTGAATTACTCGGTTGCCATTTGATTGGGTATAATGTAACAGAACTGATAGCAGAAGTTGTTTTAGCTAGAAAATTAGAGACAACAGCTCACGAGGTATTACATGCTATTCATCCGCATCCTACCATGAGTGAGGCTTTGAAAGAAGCTACGGCGGTGGCTTATGGCGTAGCAACTGATTTATAGGATTATAAGTTCGCTCTTTTATTGATAATCGTTTTATTCTTTGCATATATAGGGTAGTCGTATTCTTTCTGTGTAGTTTTGTCTATTTTTTGGTAAATAAAATTTACGATTATGGTAGAAACATTAAATCCGCCCCAATCTTCTGTACTAACCGCCAAAGACTTTTCAAGTGATCAAGAGATTCGTTGGTGCCCTGGTTGCGGTGATTACTCTATCCTCGCACAAGTACAGAAAGTGCTCCCAACACTTGGTATTCCTAAAGAGCAAGTAGTTGTTATAAGTGGTATTGGTTGTTCTTCCAGATTTCCTTATTACATGGATACCTATGGTATGCATTCGATACATGGCCGAGCGACAGCTATTGCAAGCGGACTAAAAGCAACGCGTCCGGAGTTGAGTATATGGATTGTTTCAGGTGATGGCGATAGTCTCAGTATTGGTGGTAATCATACCATTCATTTGCTACGAAGAAATTTTGATGTTAATTTTTTAATCTTTAATAACCAAATTTACGGACTAACGAAAGGGCAGTATTCACCTACTTCAGAAGTGAATAAAATTACCAAGAGTACCCCCATGGGTAGCATTGATCATCCGTTCAATCCGTTAGCCTTAGCAATGGGTGCTGATGCTAGTTTTGTTGCTAGAAGTATGGATAGGGACCCTAAACATTTACAAGCTATGTTGACGCGTGCACATAAACATAAGGGAACATCCTTTTTAGAAATTTATCAAAATTGTAATATTTTTAATGACGGGGCTTTTGAAATATTTACAGAAAAAAACACCAAAGCTAATGAAACTTTATTTTTAGAGCACGGGAAACCGCTATTATTTGGGGCTACTAATAATAAAGGTATTCGTTTAGACGGATTAAAGCCTGTTGTCATTGATCTTGATAAAGGAAGTACATGGTCCGTTTCTGATTGTTGCGTACATGACGAACAAGACTTATCTAAGGCACAAATTTTAGTTAGAATGTTTGATAGCCCAACGCATGAAGACCATTTGCCAAGACCATTTGGTGTTTTTTATGATGTACTAAGACCTTGTTATGAGGATATGCTGAAACAACAAATAGAACAAGCTATTAAAGATAAAGGTGTTGGTGATCTTAATAAATTGTTAAGCGGTCGTGAAGTATGGCAAATTGATTAATATTATTTTTAGAGATAAAAAGACAAAACTGTGCAAGGACAAACCCAACATCTCAATAAGTTTGATAAGCCGTCTGTTATTTTAGTAACTGGGGGAAGTGGTTTTCTCGGTACCGAGTTAATTAAGCAATTGTTACAAGGCGATTTAACATCCGTAGGCATGATTCGTGCTTTATACCACAAGCGCCGTATCCCTGAAATGCAACATCCTAAACTAGAATGGATTTATGCTGACATTCGTGATTTGGCAGATATAAAAGCTGTATTCATTGGTGTTACACATGTTTATCATACCGCAGCTTTTGTATCGCTGACCGAGAATAATTATGAAAAAATGTATGACACCAATGTGAAGGGTACAAAACATATTGTGGACATGAGTCTGCAACATAAAATACAAAAATTAGTTTTTGTGAGTTCAGTAGCTACGCTGGATACAACATCGATAGATAATGAGCCTTTGTCAGAGGGACAGACTACTACGCGACCTAAATTAATCAGGGGCATTTATGCAGAAACAAAATATTTAGCTGAATTAGAAGTGTGGCGTGGTGTAGCAGAAGGGTTATCCGTAGTGGTTGTTAATCCATCAGTCATTATAGGTTATAGCAATAAGGCACCGGATTTATCTATGAATTTACTCAAAAAACATTTTTTTTATCCTGCCGGTGCTTCAGGATTTATTATGGTACAAGATGTTGCAAAGGCGTTAATAATGCTCATGAATAGTATTATTCAAAATGAGCGATTTATTCTTAATGCACAGAATTTAACCTATCAAGAACTTTTTAGTATAGCAAACAAAAAGGGTACCACATCAATGAAACCAGTGCCTAATTTCTTACTCTTCACCATAGCAGTCATCGGCACCATCATATCGAAGATAAAAAGGCGCCCTCCGTTGATAACGATTGAACTTGCTCATACCCTCCAAAAAAAGATGTGTTACACGGCTACAAAATTTCTCAATCAATTTCCTGATTTTTTATTTCTGAATGTATCGGAAGAAATAGAAAAACGCGTACGATAATTACCTTTTTTTTACAATCGAGCTACTTACAAATATGTAGATTATATGTATTAATTCTTATATCTTTGTGAAAGAATTGCTAACGCTGAAAATATATTTTGATATTTTTTAATATGTTAAACAAAGTATTATGTTGAAAATTATAAATCCAGCTAATGGTTTATTAATAAAAACCATTGAGACTGACACCTCCGAAAGTTTAGCTCATAAATTTAATCAATTAAAAAATGGTAAAAAAGATTGGCAAAATGTACCCATTACTGATCGGATTGCTATTTTGACAAAATGGAAAGAGTTGCTGATACATCATAAACAAGAATTGGCAAGCATACTAACGCAGGAGATGGGTAAGCCTATTAAACAAGCACTTGCTGAAATTGAAGCAATTGCTAATATTACAACAGAGTGGTTTTGCAAAAATACACAACGATATTTAATGGACGAAATCGTTCATGATACGAATGAATGGTATGAAAAGATTGTTTACGAGCCGAAAGGAGTTATTTGCCATATTTCTGCTTGGAATTACCCTTATTCGGTAGGTGCCAATGTGATTGTACCGGGGTTACTAGCCGGCAATGCCATAATGTACAAGCCCAGTGAATATACTACTTTAACCGGTTTAAAAATTCAAGAGTTGTTCTATCAAGCTGGGGTGCCGCAATCGGCTTTTCAAATAGCTATTGGTGCACAGCCTGTTGGCGAAGCTTTACTTTCTTTGCCCTTCGATGGATATTATTTTACAGGATCATCTAAAACGGGGAAGTTCATATATGAGAAAGTTGCAAACAAATTAGTAACCTGTGAGCTGGAGATGGGGGGGAAGGATCCTGTTTATATTTGTGAGGATATTAAAAATATAGATGAGGTAGTAGCTGTTACGGCTGACGGTGCTTTTTATAATACAGGACAAAGCTGTTGTTCGGTAGAACGAATATATGTTCACGAGAAAATTTATGATGATTATGTCCGTCGTTTTGTGCAAGAAGTTAAGCGTTATAAAATGGGTGATCCAACTAAGGACGATACTTACTTAGGTCCCTTGTCGCGTCAGCAACAATTAACGGTGCTCGAGAAACAAGTTAAAGATGCAGTTGATAAGGGTGCTACTGTTTTGTGTGGTGGTGGAATTGCTACGGTTCAGCATCAGCCACAAATACATGCTGGTGGGTATTTTTTTGAGCCTACTGTTTTAGTAAATGTTACGCAAAATATGTCCGTTATGCGTGAAGAATCTTTTGGGCCTATTGTTGGTATTGCAAAAGTTGCTACTGATACGGAAGCATGTTCATTAATGGCGGATACGGAATATGGTTTAACCGCAGCCGTTTTTTCTGATAACCAAACGCGTGCTTTAAAAATATTGCAACAATTGGAAGTAGGTACTATATACCATAATTGTTGCGAGCGGGTGAAACCTTGGGTGCCATGGAGCGGTAGAAAACAATCAGGTATTGGACATGTTTTATCCTCAATAGGTATTAGGGCACTAACTAAACCTAAAGCGTACCAGTTCAAGAAATAATTTTTCAATTAATTATAAATAACTATTTTTTGAATAAAAAGTTATCAACCTTTCATCTTGTAACGATAGCGATAGGCTGTGTTATTAGTGGTTTTTATTTTGGTTGGAACATTGGTGTCCTGAAAGGCGGAACCTACGGCATGTTATTAGCCGTTGTATTGGTGTCTATTTTATTTTTGTTGTTTTGCTTTTGCTATACTGAATTAGTATCTGCTATTCCTAAGGTTGGGGGAGGCGTTGATTTTACCAATAGAGCTTTTGGTAAGGTTATTTCTTATTGCACGGGTTATGCACAATTTGTAGAATTGAATTTAGCATTGCCCGCCATTGCTATTGCTATCGGCACCTATCTTAACATGCTGTTTCATTTTATACCGATTGTGCATTTTTCAATCGCTGTTTATATATTTTTTGCACTCATTAATATTTCCGGCATTCGTTTCTCATCGACATTTGAAGTCATTGTAGCATGTGTTTCATTGCTCGGGCTTTTTTTTTACTGTTTCGTTAGCATGAGACATTTCTCATGGGACTCTTTTTTAAAAACAGACGCATCGTTGCCAAAACTTAGTTTACAGGGTTTAACCGGTGCACTTCCTTTTGCGATATGGATATTTTTAGGCATTGATTCATTGGCTAACTTATCCGAGGATGTAGCCAATCCCCAGAAATCGATTTCTAAAGCGTTTTTAATTTCTATCACCTTATTAATTGGATTATTTTTTTTAGTTTATTTTTTTAGTATTGGTATTGCTGGACCACTGAATGTTATTTATCTTAACCACAATGTCATTAGTGATGCCCCTTTATTAGATAGTTTATATCCACAAATTTACAATGAACTTTCTTGGCATTGTGTCGTTATTTCTTTAATGGGGTTGATTGGTTTATTAGCATCTTTTAATGGCTTAATGTTATCTAATAGCAGATTGTTATTTGGATTGAGTAGAATTGGTTTTGCACCGTCTTTTTTAAAACGGACTAATACGCTTTTTAAAACACCGGTAAATGCTATTCTCCTTAATACCTTAATAGGTATCGTGATCATTATTTCTGGTACTACGGAAACAATTATCATACTATCAGTACTCGGTGCATTAGTTTTATATTTCTTCTCGGTGCTAGCACTCATTAGGCTACGCATTACGGAGCCCAATTTGAAAAGACCATTTAAAGTTCCTTTTTATCCATATTTACCAATTATTGTATTGATTTTAATAGGGGGCTCAATAGTTAAAATTGTATTATTAAATGCTTATTTAAGCATATTATACTTTTTTACCTTAGTATTATTTTTTCTTGTTTTTATCACGCTTCGTTATTTTTTTAGGCATTCAGCTAAATAACCAATATTTTTATTGGAAGTATTATATTATTCGGGGTTTATTAAATAATTGACTTATGTTAGTAACGGAGGAAAATTATCTAGGGGCAAAGGGTACTACAAAACTTTTAGATCGGTCTATTACTTCTAAGCAACTCATTGTTGTTGGTATTGGGTGTATTGTTGGTGCCGGTTTATTTTCGTTATCTGGACTCATCGCTGGTAATTATGCGGGTCCGGGCGTTATTATTTCTTTATTATTTTCTGCCTTGGCTTGCCTCTGTTGTGCTTTTTGCTATGCTGAATTATCCAGTAAGTTCCCGTACGCTGGTAGCTCATACAGCTATGCTCATATTACGGTAGGAACATGGTTAGGTTTTTTAGTTGGGTGGATATTAATACTCGAATATACAATAGGTTGTGCTTTGCTTTGTTTATCTTGGAGTAGTTATTTTTCAATTTTGTTACAATTATTTCATGCACCTATTAACATTTCATCCCCTTGGATTAATGCACATACAGAGGGCGGTTATATTAATTTACCCGCCAGTTTGGTTGTTTTTATAGTCATGTTTATTTGTTTCCTCGGAACGAGGGTGTCTATCAAAGTTAATGTTTTTTTTGTTTGTATTAAGTTATTCATCATCATCTCATTTTTATTGCTAACCTGTAGATTTATTCATTGGGATTATTTCACACCGTTTATCCCCCCCAATACAGGTGTTATGGGTGAATTTGGCATCAGCGGTATTTTAAAAGGTGCAGGAATTTTTTTTGTGGCGTACTTAGGATTCGATATGATAACCTCTTTAGCACAGGAAACAAAAAATCCTGTAAAGACCTTGCCTAAGTCTATTTTCTGGGTTATTGGATTAGTGTCACTTATTTATCTGTTATTTACAATAGCGATGATTGGTGTTGTTCATTATGGGGAGTTTAAAAAAAATAATTTAACCCCCATTGATATTGTTTTAACGAATCTGGCTGGGCATTATCGTGTTGGTGATAAGGTGCTACCCGTTATTATTTATAGTAAAATATGTTTATATGTCGCTATTTTAATTGGTTATTTTAGTGGCATTTTTGTTACGCTATCGGGGCAGTCTAGGATATTATTGGCTATGAGCAATGATCGATTATTGCCGTCAATTTTTGCTAAAGTACACCCTATAAAACATGTGCCTATTTATAATATTTTTATGGTTGCTTGTTTGGTGTCTTTGTTAGCGGGCTTTACAACGATTCATTTTATGTCTGAAATATTGAGTATTGGCACCTTATTTGTTTTTGCTATAACTTGTTTTATGTGCATCATGGAAAGAAAACGGCAATCTGTTCATGCGTTAGAATCAAGTAATTGTTACCGAGCCCCTCTTATGCCTTTTGTAGCTTATAGTGGCATATTATGTTGTTTGATTATTATTTCTTTTTTGGGTTTTTTTGCATGGGTCCGTTTGGCTGTTTGGATACTTTTGGGTATTGATTTCTTCGTGTGTTATACACTCTATAGAAAAATAAAAAATAACAATACCCTTCATCATATCGAACTGACACAATGTGTTATCAAAGACAATTTTTTAACAATT
Source organism: Phycisphaerales bacterium (assembly GCA_030053995.1). Lineage (GTDB taxonomy): Bacteria > Bacteroidota > Bacteroidia > Chitinophagales > Chitinophagaceae > JASGCP01. The sequence continues at coordinate 5,076 of JASGCP010000003.1, read as the reverse complement.
TCAAAAGTGGCTATTCTTATTTGTTTGATATTATTATGTTTGGTGTTATTTTATATTGTTTTATCCGCTAATCCCATGAACCTTGTATTAAGAAATATTTTATTGTTTTTTGGATTGTTACATTTGTTTGTTTATTCTTTTTTTTATTTGGTAAAACCGTCATCAATATTTGCAGTAAAAATGTGATACACTTTACGGCGGTGCAAAATGCATAACTGTCTATTTTTTCAAGTATATAGTCGCCTGCTAATCATTTATATTGCTTACCAGCCCCAATTAATTCTTTAAAATTGTGTTATCTTTACTTTATGAAGATAAATATCGCTTTAGTTACTGGTGGGTATAGTGGTGAGGCTGTTATTAGTTATCGCTCAGCCGATCGTGTTGTAGCGGAGCTTAATTCAGATAAATATGATGTGTATAAAATTGATATTAACACGGCTGGTTGGTTTTGTTTATATAAGAATGAAAAATATGTCGTTGATAAAAATGATTTTACAGTTATTATCGATGATAAACGGATTATGTTTCAACTTGCTTTTATGTGTTTACATGGCACGCCTGCAGAAGATGGCAAGTTGTTAGGATATTTTGATATGATCGGCATGCCTTATACTTGCTCTGGTTCCTCGGTGTCTGCTTTACTATTTAATAAGGGTTATGCGGTTGCCCGTGCACGAACATTAGGTATTGCCGTAGCATCAAGTATTTCTGTTTATCGCGATTCGTGTAAGTTTCCTATAAAGCATAATCTTAGGTTTCCATTAATTGTTAAGCCAACTAATGGGGGGAGTAGTTTAGGGGGTATTGCTAAAGTTTGGTCAGATACTGAAATAACGGCAGCGGTAACAAAAGTTTTTCAAGGTGATAATGCCGCACTGGTGGAAGAGTTTGTTGAAGGAAGGGAATTTACAATTGGGGTTTACCAATATCAAGCTCATATTGTAACCCTGCCCCCTACTGAGTTAGTCCGCACCGGTACATTTTTTACTTTTGATGAAAAATACTCAGGTAAAGGTGAAGAGATTACACCGGCTCATTTGGATGAACAGTTATTGATGGCGTTAAACAGTTTGGCTATATTTATTTATCAGTCTTTTCAGTGTTCTGGATTGGTTCGTATTGATTTTATTCATGATGTAGCTTCCAAGCAATGGGTTATGTTAGAAATCAATACCATACCAGGATTAACGGCGACTAGTTTAGTACCGCAACAAGTTCTTGCTACCGGTATGACTTTATCTAGTTTCTATGATCGGTTGATTGAGGATGCACTTCGATAGTTGTATTATTGCTAAAATTATTCTTTTTACTATGCACTTAAAAAAGATATTTTATAAATTTTGGTTTCATGTTGTTTTGGTGGTTATGGTATCAATCTTGTTGGTTATAATTTTTTTTGCAACCTTGCCCCTTATTACGAAAAGTCATTCTTTTATTAGGGTACCAAATGTTGTTGGGGTTAATACTGAAGTGGCGACATCTATGTTAACAAGTATGGGATTTGATGTGCAAGTTTTGGATTCAATTTATGATCCCAAGTATCCTAAATTAGGGGTTGTGCAAATTTATCCGGCACCGGGTAGTCTTGTTAAAGTAGGTCGTATTGTTAATATAACAATTAATAAACCAGTCCCCCCGATGGTAAATATGCCTAATTTGAAAAGTTCAATATATAAAACTGCTATTTTATTATTGCACAATGCGAATCTTAATTTAGGGGATACTTTTTACCGAGATGGCGATAGTAAAAATATTGTTTTGGATCAGATTATTAATGGGCAATCGGTGCTTAGTGGTTCGCCCGTTCCACTTGGCAGTAAAGTAGATTTAGTTTTAGGAAGTGGCAGGAAAGGACGGTTAATTGGTATTCCGCAGTTAGTTGGTTTATCTTTGTACGATGCACTTAATCTAATAAGACAAAATGGATTTAATGTGGGTAGTATTATACCTTTACTGAATAATGATATTTCGTTAAAAAATATTATTGTTACGGGGCAGTCGGAGTCACCATTTTTATCAGATAATAAAACGGTGAACATGGCGCCTGCTGGTACGCCCATTGATGTTTATGTTTCTGTGAAAAAGTCTGATAATTGATTGCGTCATTTTTTATAATAAATTAGTGCGATGAAAATATTATGTATTGGAAGAAATTATGTTGAACATGCTATAGAATTAAATAATCGTGTTCCCGAAGAACCTATTATCTTTTTAAAACCTGCTACTGCTTTAAATACAACAAGGATTTTTCACCTACCAACTTTTAGTCAGGATATTCATTATGAAGTAGAGATTGTGCTGTGCATTGGTCGTGTTGGCAAAGCTATACCTAAAGAAGATGCGTTAAGCTATGTAGATTCATTAACGCTAGGAATAGATTTTACCGCTCGTGATATTCAGACGACATTAAAATCTAAAGGATTGCCATGGGAAAAAGCTAAGGCTTTTGATGGATCAGCCGTAATCGGTAAAAAAATACCATTTCATAGCATGGCTGATAGACTATCAAGTATAAACTTTTCTTTACTCAAAAATGGTGCAACGGTACAGTCGGGTAACACTGGGTTGATGTTGTTTGATTTTGCTACGATAGTGTCTTTCTGTTCAATCTATTTTACTTTAGAAGTAGGCGATTTAATTTTTACCGGTACGCCCAGTGGGGTTGGATCTTGTAAACATAATGATCAATTAACCGGTACTATAGAGGGACATGATTTTTTTAATATTGCTGTGCTCGATGGGAGTAATTCTTTGTAGTTTTATAACGGCATATATCAATTTTTATTTTTTTGTTGATAGTCTTATTGATATGTGTGAATAAATAAATGATAATACTAAAGCAATAATGCACCCGGCGATAATTTCAATGGTGCGCTCGGTGGCTAAGTGAATAGGTGATAGACTTTTGTTATTCGCTTCACCTACTAATACGCCCATATAAACAATAATACAAGTTGCTGGTGCTAAACGCCAACTTTTCTTTTTCATAAATAAATGGCTTATAATTGTCGTTATGAAAACGGCTGTTAATAGTGAATAGGTTTTGGTACCGAGTGTCCATACGCATAACATCCCTATGCCACAACCTAAAATTGTATTGATAATACGTAGTATAATATTTTCAGTAGCATTTTTTATATCGGGATCGCTTACGACTACAACTGAAATGATTGCCCAAATATAGTCGATCCCTAATGCACTCATGATTGTTTTAGTAATCCATAAACCTAAAATAATTTTTGATGCATAAATGAAAGCATTTGAAAAATTTTTAACGGTTATTTCTTCTTGTATTTTTCTAAGGTAGCATATAACACTGTCCATGATGATGTTTTAGAATAAAAATATCGAGGGGGCATTCTTTTTAAAATAAGGATGTATAATAGGAAATAAAAAAGTAATTTTCATTTCTATTTGATACCTTTGTGCCGAATTTATATTTTTATTCTTTACTATTCTATGAATCAAGGTGAAGATTTTTTAGATGACATTGAAAATCTATTACAGTCATACAAGCTGTTACAAAGTGGTTATAAAACAGAACAGCAAGTCTTGTCTGAGAATGAATTTATCAAGATTATCGATTATTTTGATGTCAATGAAAAATTGGACGATGCAGTTCAAGCCTGCCATATTGCCTTAGCTTTTTATCCTTATAATACGGATATATGGATTGCACTAGCTGATTTATTAATTTCTCTCAAACAATATGATGTTGCTTCTGATACATTAGACAATGTTTATTTGTTAGACAATCAATGTATTCTTATTTATATTCTGCGGGTGGAAATGGGACTTATCTGTAACGCATCGCCAACCTATTGTAAACAGCAAATTATGTCTATTGCCAATTTATCTGTTAGTAAAAAAGAAAAAATACACGGGCTGTTAGAGATGGTCAAAATTTATAATGATTATGGACGAGAACACGAGGCTTTTCTTGTGTATAAAAATATTTTGTTGCTCGATGAAAATAATCTTGTAGCATTGAATAATATCGTTTTTTGTGCAGGGGCTAATCAATCTGTTGAAGAAGCGATAGAAATATTACAGCAAGTAGTTGATAAAAATCCTTTCCAAGAGCATGCATGGGTTAGTTTGGGAATGTGCTTTCATGAATTGGAAATGTATGAAAAATCTTTGGAGGCTTACAATTATGCCCTATCATTAAATGATGAACTTGACAATGTTATTAAATCCAAAGCCGTTGTTCTCATAAAATTGCATCATTATGATCAGGCGGTCGCTACCTTACAGCTCCTTGGCAAAGCAAAACCTTTGTCTTATTCTACGCTTTATACAATAGGACAATGCTACCTTACTACTAAGAAAGTACAAGAAGCCAAAAAAGTGTTTATTCAAGCACATCGCTTGGAACCAAATAAAAGTATATGCACGCTTAAAATAGCCACTTGTTATATCTTGTTAAAAAAATGGAACCAAGCATTAGATTATCTCGAAAAAACATTAACATTGGACGAGCAAAATTCTAATGCTTATTTACATGCCTGTTATTGCTGTATTCAATTGGGACAATTTGCTACGGCACAATCCTATATTTTAAAATCAGTGATGCTCAAGCCTACAGTTTTAAAGTCATGGATTCTGCTCATTAATTGTTCTATTTCTTTAAAGGATACAAAAGGAGCTTTGAAATACTGTAAAATGGCTATAACCAAAACGAAATCAAAATATCCAATCTTAGAACTATATTATAGCTTATGTTTATTGATGAATAATAAGCATGTTGAAGCTTTGCGATGTTTTAAAAAAATAGCGGTTACACATCCCAAAATTGCTCTGAAGTTTATGGGCGAACACCCCGCTTTAAATCATGTATCGGCTATTGTCAAAATGGTTAAAAATATAAAACCATCGTCAAATAAAAAATGTAATAAAGCACGAAGCACCAAATCAAAATAAGTGTTAGTCGTATTTTTTACAGCCAGCGTACCCAAAAAACGACAAGATTACAAAGGAGTTTTAGTGGCTCTATGACGAATTGAGTGGGTAAAAACGGTAGAAATGAATTGGTTTTTAAAACTACAATTTGATATTTTATAAGGTCATTTT
>JASGCP010000078.1:3461-10423 GCA_030053995.1 Phycisphaerales bacterium | reverse complement strand
AAAATATAATGCAGTAAATTCGCCAAAATGTTGCATTAAAAACTTGTTTGTACCTCGTATGTGCTAATACACTTATCCCTTTAGGAGAAGCAACAAACCAATTAACCGGTAGTACAACAGGTAGTAGTGTAATTGTTGACGAAGTAAAAAAAATACGGCATGCGTATTTTAACGCAAGCAGGGAAGAAAAAAAAGAACTCGAAACCAAATTTATTCAACAACAAAAAAATATAGGCGGTCTATCTTTAGAATGGGACACCGATAAAAAAAATCATGATTACTACGACCGCTTATCAAAATTTAATCCCTTTAAAAATGAAAGCTGTCCTTGGTTTGACACTTGGTGGATGTTTGGATTAAAACCTGAAGCAAGTATTATTAAACACATCAGTGTCGAAATAGACAACCTGAATGAGCAGATAAAAGCAATGAACAAGCAGATCGTCGTGTTAAATCATTCATTGAAAAATAATTTAAACCTATCCATTATAGCCTTACAATTTATTAATACCGATAATCAAATTAATACCATCAAAACGGAAATTAATATTGTACAAAAAAATCTTGATAAATTAAGTGGACAAATAGAACCTCAAATTGATCAGGTTGTTTGGGAAAAAAATGACTTTAGTTATGCCATCAATAGCCTCAATAACAGAATACAACAGCTCAATACGCAAATTATGAAGCTCAACCAAAATTTACAAAAAAACATTGAGATAAACGGCTGCTTTGATATTGTAATTGGAAATCCCCCCTATGTTAATGTTGAAAAAATAGATACATACATTAAGGAAAATATCAAACATTATAAAACTGCTCATAAGAAATACGACTTATATGTTTTGTTTTATGAATTAGGAATCAATAACTTAAAACCTGATGGTGTTTTATCTTATATTACCTCTAATAAATTCTTATCGCAAGAATATGGCACCGAATTACGAAAGTTGTTTTTAAAATATACAATTAATGAGATAATTAATTTCAACTATGATCTTTTTAACAATGCCACCGTTAGAACATGCATAGTAAATATGCGAAAATCTAATGCTCCCAAAAATCACAAAATCAAAATCGTAGATGTTAATAGTATTCATGATGCACAAAAATTTTATAATAACGAATATTCATTGATTCATCAATCTGTATTTGAAACTACTGAAGAAAATAATTTTAGAATAAATCTAAATGATGAAAAAATAAAGATACTGAATCTCATACAACAAGACACTATTAAGGTAGAAGATATATGCTCTGTAAATTATGGTTTGAGACCAAGTAGTGAAAAATTGAATCTAAAAAAAGAATCCTTTATTTATTCTGAAAATTCTAACAATAAATATAAAAAGTATTTTGAAGGTAAAGACATGGGGTATTGGTTAATAGCAAGAAATTCATATATAGACTATAAGCCGGAAGTGATGTACAATGCAATGTTTAGAGAGCTTTTTGAGATGCCTAAATTAGTTGGGCTAAGAACATTAAGTGATATTGACAAGCTAAGATTTATTTATGATAATGAAGGCTATTATTGTAATGATGCAGTAGTGATTCTCTCATTATGGTTTCAATTTGAGACGGTAGAGTTCACAACTGTTAAACGATTGATAAATAAAAATAAAATTGGTGTTTCAAAACAATACGCCTATCAATATGTACATTCAATTCTAAATTCTAAACTTATTAAATTTTATGTGAATGAGTTGTTTTATGATGGTACCCATTTCTATCCTAATCAGATGAAGTCTTTGCCCATCAAAAGAACTACTATTGAACAACAAGCCCCGTTTGTAACCCTCGTAAATTACATGCTGCACCTACACAATAAAGAAAATTCAGCCATCTTGCCTAACTTTGCTAACACGCTTGTCGCTTCACAAATAGAAGAACTACTCAATATGATGGTATATGAATTGTATTTTGAAGATCATCTGAAATCAGTAGGGCTCGATGTTTTATCGCTGATTAGTGATGTGTTATCAATCATTAATAAAAAATATGGGAATCAATTGAGCACACTACCTTTAGCCATTCGCCATTTCTATGAATGGTACCAACAACCTGATAATCTCGTAAGACAGCGTATTAGTCTTATTGATAGTAATAGTCCTAATATTTTATCTGTAATCAATGCCTCGCTTACGAACAATCAATAACCTTATACGCCTTTTCTTTTTCGATTATCGCAATAATTATTTACCTTGCACCCAAAAATTTAATAAAGAATTATATAAATAAAGAATTATATAAAAATAAAAGATATTCAATATGAAAAATAGAAATATTACAAAAGTAGCTGTATTAGGAAGTGGTATTATGGGTAGCCGTATTGCTTGTCATTTTGCAAATATTGGTGTAGAAGTGTTGTTGCTAGATATGCTTACTAAAGGCACCGAAGAAAGTACTAAACCGGCTGAACGGAATAAATTAGTGAATGATGCCCTGCAATTTGCACTTAAAAGTAGTCCTTCACCAATTTATTCTAAAGAGTCGGTTAAACTTATTAGCACCGGAAACTTTAAAGATGACCTGTCGAAAATTAGTTCGTGCGATTGGATTGTTGAGGTCGTGATTGAAATGATTGATATTAAACGAAGCATTTTTGCCGAAGTAGAGAAATACAGGAAACCCGGCACGCTTGTTACATCGAATACTTCGGGCTTACCGATACACGAACTTTCACGAGATTGTAGCGATGATTTTAAAAAGCATTTTTGCGGGACACACTTTTTTAATCCGCCTCGCTATTTAAGACTTTTAGAAGTTATTCCTACCCCCTCAACCGATAAGGATGTTGTTGACTTTCTGATGAATTATGGTGAACTGTATTTGGGTAAAAAAACAGTTCTTTGTAAAGATACACCCGCATTTATTGCCAATAGAGTAGGGGTCTATAGTATGATGAGTATTATGAATATCATGGATAAATTAGGTTTAACCGTTGATGAAATTGATAGTCTTACCGGTCCTATTATTGGAAGACCAAAGTCGGCAACCTTTAGAACTGCTGATGTCGTAGGCTTAGAAACACTGATCAAAGTGTCTAAGGATATTGCATTAAATTGTCCTAATGATGAGGCAAAATCTATTTTGGCTAATGTGCCTGCTTATATTACCAAGATGATTGAAAATAAGTGGCTCGGTGATAAAACAGGGCAGGGTTTTTTCAAAAAAGTTAAAAGTGAAAAGGGTAAAGAAATCCTTACGCTTAATCTCAAAACCTTTGAATATGCCCCTCGTGTGAAATCTAAATTTGCAACACTCGAACAAGTAAAGATGTTGGGCGATCTGCCACTAACGAAAAAATTGAAAGCTGTTTGTAAGGGTACCGATAAAGCCGGTGATTTTTACCGTCAGTTTCATTATTCTTTGTTTTCTTATATTTCTTTTAGAATTCCTGAAATTTCAGATAATCTTTATTCGGTTGATGATGCCCTGATGGCTGGGTTTGGCTGGGAAATAGGTGCTTTTGAATCATGGGATGCACTCGGTGTTGTGAACACACTTGAAGCAATGAAGAAAGAAGGATATAAAGTTGCAAGCTGGGTTGAGGATATGGTTAAGAAGGGGATTACTTCTTTTTATAAGGTTGAAAAATCTAAAAAACTATGTTATAATCAAGCATCCCAATCTTATAAGCCTATTGGCGGCAATGAGTCTTTTATTTACTTGAAGAACTATACAGAATCGTTGGTGTGGAAAAATGATAGCTGTTCTTTGTATGAGATTGGTGATGATGTGGTTGCTTTGGAGTGGAATACAAAAATGAATACAATCGGTCATGATGTTATTGAAGGTATTCAACAATCAGTGAAAATAGCTGAAGATCGTTTTAAAGGTCTTGTTATTGCTAATGACGGGGCTAATTTTAGTGCCGGTGCAAATATTGCTACCATATTTATGTTTGCAGCCGAAGGCGACTATGATGAACTCAATATAGCGATTCGACAATTTCAACAGGGTATGCTTTGCGTACGATATTCAAGTATTCCTGTGGTGGTAGCACCGCACGGACTTGTATTAGGTGGCGGTTGTGAATTAACTATGCACGCCGATAAAGTCTGTGCAAGTGCTGAATCTTATATGGGTTTAGTGGAATTAGGTATTGGGGTCATTCCTGCGGGTGGCGGAACAACAGAATTTATTGTTCGTGCTTGTGATGATTTACACTTTGAAGAACCTGAGACAATTACTTTGAAAAATCGGTTCTTAACCATTGCACAGGCTAAAGTCTCTACTTCTGCTACAGAAGCATTTGAATTAGGTATTCTGAGAAAAGGAATAGATAGGGTTATTGTAAACGGACAAAGGCGAATTTTGGAGGCTAAGAATACGGTTTTAGATTTACATAATACCGGATATGTTAGACCCGTAAAAAGAAAGGATATTAAAGTATTTGGTAAATTAGGATTAGGGGCTCTTTATGCTGGTATCAACGGCATGTTGCAAGCCGGCTATGCTACCGAACATGATGCTTTAGTGGCTCGAAAATTGGCACAGGTATTTTGCGGTGGTGAATTAAGTGAACCTACTTTGGTATCTGAAGATTATTTATTGGATATTGAACGAGAAGTATTTTTAAGTTTGTGCGGCGAACGCAAAACACTTCAAAGAATGGAAAGTGTTATTAAAACAGGTAAACCTATTAGGAATTAATTATGCAAAAATCTTCATTAGTATTTTTTTGTAGTATTGTATTTTTATGCTTGTCATTAGGCTGTGCTAAAAAACAACCCTTTCAACCCATAACCTATCAGTCTATTTCTAATGTCAATATTAAAATTAATGGACTCACGCAAGCAGATCTAACTTTTGATATTGCTTTGTTTAACCCGAATACGATTAGCTTTAATCTGACAAATGTTCATTGTGCTGTTTTTTTGAATGAAAAACCAATTGGTGATTTTATTTTAGATACAATCATTATGATCCCTAAAAATGCACCATTTGTTGTATCCTGTCATTATCAAATGAATTTGAATAATGTTATGAGTGATTTGCCCATGATTTTGTCTTCAAAAGAAATACAGTTACATTGTAAAGGTACCGTTACGGTAAAGAAGTCGGTTTTTGTAAGAGTTATTCCTGTGGACTATCAATGGACACAAAATATTGCAAAGTTTTTTTAAGCTGCATTTTGTATCAAAAAAGTTCGGTGCCATTTTTCTATTGAATATCTATGAGCTATGCCTATAAATGTGGATAGTTATCACAATATTAGAAAAATTTGTGAAGAAACCAGCGTACTATTGGTTGTCGTAAGTAAGTATTTCACTGTTGATGATATTCAAAAACTCTATGATTTAGGACAACGACATTTTGGTGAAAGTTATGTCCAGAAATTAATTGATAAGCAGAAGGTACTTCCAGATGATATTAAATGGCATTTTATTGGACATTTGCAATCAAATAAAGTGGCTAAGATTGTACCTTTTATATCATTAATACAGAGTGTCGATTCAATTAAACTGCTTCATAAAATTAATGATTGTGCAAAAGTGCTTGGTCGCACGGTGCCTTGTCTTTTAGAGTTGAAAATAGCTAAGGAGAAAACAAAGTATGGACTTTCTATAGATAATTTATCGCAGTTTATAAAAGATTGCGATATGAACCAGTTGACGCATACCCATATTGACGGGGTTATGGTGATGGGCTCTTTTACAAGCGATGCAATTATTACCCGAGACGAATTTAAAAACGCTCATCAACTTTTTAAATTAATACAGCAAACAAATCACTTCCCCAATTTTAAAATACTATCGATGGGCATGAGCGATGATTTTGAAATTGCCTTAGCCGAAGGTAGTAATATGGTTAGAGTGGGCAGTAAATTTAGAGTTGATTACAAGCATCCGTTGTTGTAAACCTGCACACCTAAAGTTTTTTATAGTCTCCAGCTCTTTCAACTTCGCTCGGGGCATTTTTTCAGAATCACTTTTATTTGGCTCTATGACGAAAAGGGTGGGTAGTTTATCTCAATTTTATATTGATTACGGTTGAGTATATAGTCGGAATGCCATCAGAGAGGAAGGGCGTTGCAAAACAAGGCAACGAAGTGTCCATAGAAAATGGTGAAGGCTGAATATATCAAAGAAAGCGAATGGTGGCGATGCAACAATAGTAAGAGAATATTGGTAATCCACAACTAATTAATCATTGATAATTAACTATCAAGCCCGCAGATTTTATTTTTATTTCTTTTGTATCAAGACAAAAGAAAAAATAATAAATCTAGAAAACTGAAACATCATTTTTAAGGGGGCTATTGGTTAACCATTAAACACTAATTAAGCCCACCCTTTTCGTCATAGAACCAAAAATAATCTGTGTAATCCGTAATGCAGACAAAAGAAAAAACATTTAAAGGTTCTACTCATTAACAATTATCCATTAATAAAGCCTCTTAGCACCTCGAAAAATGATTTAGCATGGAATTTTGTTAGAGCGTGTGAATAATGTGTTTAAGAATTATTATAAGATAGTTGAATATAAAGGGGTTTTGATATGGTATGGATGTATAAGAAGTGGGCGTGTATGGTATAAAGCCAGCTGTATTTGCAGGTATATAGTAAGTAGCCGTGGGTTATAGCCTGTGTAGATTTGAAGGATATATCAAATGGATGCGGAATTTTTATTAATTTTTTTGCATTTAATTAACAAACTTTAACATTTAATTAACAAAATATTTATTATTTAATTAAAAATGGTGTGTTAAATTTGCCAAAAAATAGGATGTTAACAAAATTATATGAAAAAATTAACAAAACTATATGAAAAACAAACGAAGTATATGAAAAACAAACGAAGTATATGAAAAACAAACGAAGTATATGAAAAACAAACGAAGTATATGAAAAACAAACGAAGTATATGAAAAACAAACGAAGTATATGAAAAACAAACGAAGTATATGAAAAACAAACGAAGTATATGAAAAACAAACGAAGTATATGAAAAAC
>JASGCP010000078.1:0-3361 GCA_030053995.1 Phycisphaerales bacterium | reverse complement strand
ACAAACAAAGTATATGAAAAACAAACGAAGTATATGAAAAACAAACGAAGTATATCAAAAATAAGTCAATTAAACTATAAGAGTTATTAACACGAACAGAGATTAAAAACAAGCGTTTAAAATCTTTGTCAGGAGGATCAAATATTGATTGCCCTAATGGATGTTGGGATCAATCAGATAGTGGTTCTGGTTGTGTATGTGTACTTTTTGCTTGTTGGGCTAAGTAATTTTGTAAAATAAAAAATAAAATATATGAAAAAAACGCTTAAAAAATTAGGAGATGTATTAGTAAGAACTGAAATTAAAAAAGAGAGTTTAAAATCTTTGTCAGGTGCATCAAAGGTTGGTTGCCCTAATGGATGTTGGGATCAAAATGATTGTGGTTCTGGTTGTGTATGTGTACTTTTTGCTTGTTGGGCTAAGTAATTTTGTAAAATAAAAAAAATAAACATATGAAAAAAACATTTAAAAAATTAGGAGATGTATTAGTAAGAACTGAATTAAAGAATAAGAAATTAATGCAAATAGCAGCGGGTCAAACTGGTAAAGGCTGGTGTTATTGGTTTAGATGTAATGATGGCTTTATAGGTCATCATTTTGACAGTACAGACGGAGTGGCTAATGATTGTACTTTCAGAGCAGGTGAAGCTGAAAGTTGTACAACTGCCATGCATGATGATGGTTGTGCAGATGGATGGTGTTGTTTAAGTAGTGGTTGTCCAAAATAAAGTGTGAAGGGAATTAGAATATTATACGAATGTTAAGAGTGCATTTGTTGTGCACTTTTAACATTTGTAATTTCCGTTAAATTGGAACTTGTTGACAGTATGTGTACTTTTTGCTTGTTGGGCTAAGTAATTTTGTAAAATAAAAAAAATAAACATATGAAAAAAACATTTAAAAAATTAGGAGATGTATTAGTAAGAACTGAATTAAAGAATAAGAAATTAATGCAAATAGCAGCGGGTCAAACTGGTAAAGGCTGGTGTTATTGGTTTAGATGTAATGATGGCTTTATAGGTCATCATTTTGACAGTACAGACGGAGTGGCTAATGATTGTACTTTCAGAGCAGGTGAAGCTGAAAGTTGTACAACTGCCATGCATGATGATGGTTGTGCAGATGGATGGTGTTGTTTAAGTAGTGGTTGTCCAAAATAAAGTGTGAAGGGAATTAGAATATTATACGAATGTTAAGAGTGCATTTGTTGTGCACTTTTAACATTTGTAATTTCCGTTAAATTGGAACTTGTTGACAGTGATAAAACAACAAAACAAAATATCCCAAAATTCGGTTAAATCATTTTTTTGAGGTGCTAAGGTGTTTTATTAATAGTTAATGGTTAATGGGTAGAACCTTTAAATGTTTTTTCTTTTGTCTGAATTAGGATTTTTAGGATTGAAGGATTGTAGGATTTTTTGTCTGAAGCACGGATTAAACAATAATTTTTAATGGTTAATCATTAGTTCAATCCTCGTTAAAGTGCAAGAATGCAACAGCCAATTATCCATTTTCAATTTCTTTTGTCTGAATCACGGATTACACAGATTTTATCAATTACATCCCCATATTTATCTGAGGCAATTAATCTTTTTTATTTTTTACTCTAGATAAATCAGGGCTATTGATCTTTTTTTGAAATTAATTTTTTGCCATCAATTGCCTTCAGATTTATCCCCCAGACTTATATAGAGGACAAATAAATTTAATAAAAAAGGTAGAGATGTTGCATGTAGTGTCTCTATCTTTTTGGGTTATAAAGTATTTGGTAAATAATAGAAGTTATAAATAGCCAACTAAACACTAACTTTGAGCCCAATACGAAAAAATGGATTTGTCATTAATTTTATAAAATACTATGAAAAAACTATCGATATGCACTTTATTATTGTTTACTTTATTTGCTTGTACAAAAATCAGTGACACCAGCAATGCCCCACTAACTACAACCGGTAATCGATTTTTGGATAGCTTAGGTTTAGTGTCTATTTATAAGCAAACAGATGGCATTGATTGGAGTACCCAAACGAATTGGCTTACCAATAAGCCTATTGACCAATGGTATGGCATCACCATGTCGCAGGGCAGAGTAACATCAATAATTTTAGAGATTGGTGAGGTAAATGGGTTAAACGGTGCATTAGCTATGCCGGGCGGCGATACGCTTAGCGATCTAACTTATTTAGATTTATCAAGCAACTCGCTGACATCGTTTACGGTTCCCAAAAATAGCCTTAATAATCTAACTTTTATTAATTTGTCCTTTAATTCGCTGGTATCATTTGCTACACCTGCTAATAGCCTTACGAATCTTGATACCTTAGATTTATCCTTTAATTTGTTACCTTCCTTTACAGTTGTCGCCAATAGTTTTAATAATTTAAACTTATTGTACCTATTCAACAATCGGCTCACATCAGTTTCAATTCCGGTTAATAGTTTTAATAATTTGCAATTTTTAATCGCCAACAACAATTTTTTGACATCCTTTTCCTTCCCTGAAAATAGCCTTAATAATCTTACAGATTTAAACTTATCCGTAAATACTATAACCGCGTTTACATTTTCTAATAATAGTCTTGCTAATTTGGATACTTTAGAATTATGGAATAATAATTTGACATCATTGGTCATTCCTGCTAATAGTCTTAATAAACTCACTTATTTATACTTATATGGTAATCGACTGACTTCGTTTTCAAGTCCTACCAATAGCCTTAACAATCTGGTGTATTTAGATGTATCGAGTAATTATTTGACATCTTTTACAGTTCCCGTTAACAGCCCGAATTTACAATATTTATCTTTGTACCTCAATGAAAATCTACCTTCATTCACACTGCCAGCGAATGGTCTTAACAATCTAACAAATTTAGATATATCCCAAACTTCGATAGCATCTTTTTCAAGCCCCGCTAACAGCCTTAATAAGTTATCAAATTTAAATGTATCGTATACTAGTCTTGCCTCGTTTACTTTTGGCAATAATCCCGCTAATACGCTAACGGCTATCGATTTTATAAGTACCCCATTTGCAGGTACTGCCAATAGAACAACAATACAAAATCAATTTCCCAATGCTACGATTAGCTGGTAGTTTATATTTTGGGTTTTATGATGAAAAGAGTGGGTAACTTAGCTCACTTTCATATTAAATTACCATTGAGCGTATAACCTTTGCCCTCAGAGGAAGGGCGTTGCAAAACAAGGCAAACGAAGTGCCCATCGAAAATGGGCAGAGGCGAATATATCAAAGAAAGCGAGTGGTAGCGATGCTAAAATTGTAAAGAAGCAAGCAAGTTATATCCAATCGCTTTCTATATATCCGATGCCATTCATTTTCGATAACGAAGTGAGCCGT
>JASGCP010000077.1 GCA_030053995.1 Phycisphaerales bacterium | reverse complement strand
ATCAAATATAAAATGTAACTAACTTACCCACTCATTTCGTCATAGAGCCAAAAAATAAATTGACAATTGAAAGTTGAAAATGGAGGAAAATGGAGAATGGGCTGTCGCATCCTTGCAGTTTAACGGGGATTGGACTAATGATTAACCATTAAAAAATATTGTATATAAACACTATTTCAGATTATTTTTTTACTTATCCTTTATAATATTGTCTAAATTATGTTATGGAACCTTGAAAAACAAAATGAAAAATCAATAAATTTAAGCTCTTTTGTTTCAAGAGAAGAGTTTAAAAATGACCAATTAAAACTAACATTAAATAGGTTATAAATCATGTAGTAGTGGTTATACTGATTGTTGTTCAGACAATGGTAATACATACTGTAGTGCGTTATCCTACCAGAGCTATACCAGATTCCGCAGATATTGTAATTGTCCATGTTCTTTATGCTTGTTAGTTTAGTGCTTCTAATTGATGGGTCTTTACTTTTTAAAATTAAAAAAATATATGAAAAAAAAATGAAAAATCAATGAATTTATGCTCTTTTGTTTCAAGAGAAGAGTTTAAAAACGGCTAATTAAAACTAACATGAGGTGGGTTATAAATCATGTAGTAGTGGTTATACTGATTGTTGTTCAGACAATGGTAATACATACTGTAGTGCGTTATCCTACCCGGCTATACCAGAGCTATACCAGATTCCGCAGATATTGTGATTGTCCATGTTCTTTATGCTTGTTAGTTTAGTGCTTCTAATTGATGGGTCTTTGCTTTTTAAAATTAAAAAAATATATGAAAAAAAAATTAATGATTTTAGGCTCTTTTATTTCAAGAGAAGAATTAAAAAATGACCAATTAAAAAATCTTAGTGGTGGTAGTAAGTCTTGCAAACATGGTTGTACTTTTTGGTGTTGTTATAAAAATGTTTGTTACTGCCGAACAGATAATGCATCAATTACTTGCCCTTTTACAACAGCATATTGTTTAGCCGATCCTACAACCAGTATTACATGTCCTTCTGATTGTAATTACTAACCATCATAATAAAAAACAAAATTAATTAAAGTCTAATTGATGGGTCTTTACTTTTAAAAATAAAAATATATATATGAAAAAAAAATCGTTAAACTTAGGTTATTCATTAACAAGGGATGCAATTAAAAAAATTAATGGTGGCGTATATGTTTTGATAAATGGAAAAAAATTGGAAGTGAGGGTAGGTTGTAGTAGGGATGAGTGTGCGCAGTCATGTTGTTGTAATATCAACGATCCATGGCATTGTTGTAGCAATTGCTCAATTAAAAATTAAATTATAGCCACCTTTTAGGTGGCTTTTTTTATGCCTTTTTAAAAAAATTACTTATGAAAGCCTATAGCCAACAAAACACATCAAAACAACCAATTTTTTGCCATCTCAATAAAAAAAATTGGGATCTATGACGAAAAGGGCGGGTAAAATCTTAGAAGTTTGATGACTTTAAATTTGGTATTTTATAATGTCATTTTTCTTTCTTTTATCTTGATACAAAAGAAAGAAACAAAGAAAAAATCAAGACTGCAGAGTAATGGCTACAAAACTACGGATCTCTTCGTTATCGAAAATGAATGGTATCGGATATATAGAAGGTGATAAAGAAAAATAAAGGTTATCCTGCTACTATTAAAAAAACTGCTAAGCCCTATTTAATACCTAACTCTCTTAATATTTCCTCACTTTTATCAACTTTAGGATCAGAATAAATGACGGTGATACCTTGGCTTTTATCGAAAACACAATCGTATCCGCGGGACAAGGCGATTCGTTGAATAGCATTATAAACGCGGTCTTGAATAGGTTTGATAAGTATTTGTCTTTGCTTAAACAAATCACCTTGAAAGCCAAAGCGCCGTGTTTGTAAATTTCTCAATTCATTTTCGCGATGTTCAATATCAGCGCGTCTTTTTTCTTTCAGCCGTTCTGTTAAAAAGTACTGTTCGGCTAAGAAGTTTTTATTCATCTTATCAATTTCAGCTTGGTCATTATCGATTTCCTTTTGCCAGCTGGTGGTGATATCCTTTAATTTAACTTCTGCAAGTTTATACTCAGGAATTTTATTAAGAATATACTCAACATCAATAACCGCATATTTTTGAGCAAATAACGGATAAACTAATAAACAGAGCAACAAGCAAACAAATCCACGCATATTGTTAACTAATTATTCAGGTTCATAGCCCAATAAGAAAGTAAATCGTGACACATCCTTTAAAGTAGCGCCGGGGAAAAAGCGATCTAATCCAACCCCATAATCAAACCCAATCAATCCAAAAGCAGGCAAGAAGAAGCGCATACCTAAGCCAACGGATCGCCTTAGTTGAAAAGGATTATACTCTTTAAAAGAATACCAGCCATTGGCAGCTTCCATAAAACCTAAGGCAAATATTGTAGCACTTGGATTTAAGCTCAAGGGGTATCTCAGTTCCAAAGTATATTTATTAAAAATCGTAAAGAAATTGGTAGCACTTGTTTGGTCAGGGTTAACCTTAGGATCCGAGTACTGATAAACAGGATAACCGCGTTGTGAGATAATATCATACCCCAAAATTGCATATTGGTTACTTAACCCTGCATCCCCAACTTGGAATCGTTCAAATGGTGATATTTGCAAAGCTTGGTTATATCGACCAATGTAGCCAAACTTCGCGGCGAATTTAAGAATAAATTGGCGGTTATGATCTGGGCCTCTACCCCTACCCAAAGGATAATACCAATCAAAATTTAAGCGCCATTTATGATATTCCACAAAATTATAAGGGTTTGCCTGTTGTGCAAATTTATTATCAAGTAATGAATAAGGTAAAGTAAACTGTGCACTCATTAATAAATTAGAGCCTGATCGTGGAAAGGTTGCCTGATCGAGCGAACTTCTTTGTAAAGCCACCTTAAAATTAAAGTTATGAGAAAAACCGTTATTAAAATTGGGTAGATTAACTTGATCAATATAATAATTAACAAGTTTATATCGCGAGAGTGTTAACACAAAGCTCAAGTTAAAGAAGTCGTCAGGCCACTTTAACTGCTTACCTAAGCCTACAGAAATACCGGTAGTTCTAATAAAAGAGTTTACATCACCGGTAGGAATAATGGTACTGGTAGCCCCGTAGGTATTCACAAACTTGGTATCAAAAAAGCTAAAAGTAAAAGCATTGCGTTTTTTTCCGCCCAGCCACGGTTCTGTAAACGAAACATTATAAGACTGATAAGCCGGACCGTTACTTTGTATTCTAAAGCTAAGTTTTTGACCATCACCGCTGGGTAGAGGGTGCCAAGCGTCCTTTTGAAAAATTCTACCAAGGGCAAAATTATTAAATGTTATACCGATAGTTCCGGTTAAACCAATCCCACCACCCCATCCAGCACTCAACTCTAATTGGTCGCTTGATTTTTCCTCAACCTCCCAAGTAATATCCACGGTACCGTCTTCTACATTAGGCTCTATTTTAGGATTGATTTTCTCTTGATTAAAGAAACTTAATTGAGCTAGATCCCTTTGTGAACGGATAACATCAGTACGACTAAATTTTTCACCGGGGATAGTACGAAGCTCTCTACGAATAACAAAGTCACGAGTTTTATCATTTCCAACAATGGTAATATTTTTATAAAAGGCTTGCGGTCCTTCGATTACCCTAATTTCGTAGTCGATCGTATCATTATAAACGGCTGTTTCAACCGGATTGCACTGAAAGAACAAATAGCCATCATCAGTATATAAACTCGTAATATCATTACCATCTTGACTAAATGTTTTTCCCAGTTTTGAATTCAGGCGGTCAACATTATAGACATCACCTTTTTTAATTCCGACAATCGTATTCAGTAAAGAATCGGGGTATTTAGTATTTCCTTTCCATGTAAGATTACCAAAATAATATTTTTTACCTTCTTTCAGGTGAATTAATATATCCAATGCACCGGTGTTATCAGTAAAAAGAGAATCTTTGATAATAACGGCGTCTCGGTAACCAAGAGTATTATAATAGTCTAATATTTTATTTTTATCTTCCTCATACTTTTCCTTATTAAATTTAGCGTTAGTAAATATATGCACCCGAACATAAGGATTCAGCAAAGTCCATGTTTTGGTTGGTACCAAAAAGCCGTACTCCTTAACATAATCTTGAAAAGTATATTTTTTAGGGAAGTTAAAACCCTTTGCTGAAGGGGGAAACAGAGTAAATCTACTTTTTTCATGAGTACCCTTCATCTGCTTTTTTAGTCGAGCATCGGCAACATCTTTATTACCAGTAAATATAATGTCATTAATTTTTATTTTGGATCCACGATTAACAACAAATAAGAGATCAATAAACTGTTTGGTTGCTGTATCTTTGGTTTCAATTACACGAACGCTAACATTTCTATAAGATTTTTCCGTAAAAAAGTTCGTAATCGTATTAACGGCATTATTCTTCATATTTTCAGTTACCACTCTATTTTTCACCAGCCCAACTTTGCCGGTTAAGTCTTCTATTTCACTTTTTTTGAGTCCTTTAAAAGAAAAATTCTTTAATCGTGGTCTTTCGGTAACATTAATTTCTATGGTCAACTCATTGTCACTTGTTAAATCGGTAATATAAACGGCCGCATTGCTAAAATAGTTTTGCTTCCAAATACTGGCTATAGCTTTTGAAAAAGCGTCTGATCCGGGTATAACCAGTTCTTGTCCAACATACAGGTTAGAAATATTAATTAACAGTTTAGAATCAAAACTTGTTGATCCTGTTACGATAATATTTGCAATTTTATATTTTCTAGGAACTTTTTGATTAAAAATATTAATAAGACTACTATTAATCTTACTAATGGTAGGTACTTCTTGTGTGTTGTCTGTGATTTGGGTGTAACCGATTGTTACCTTCATCAAAGAGTACAAGAGCACTAATAAAATCCCCAACAATTGACGCATAAAGTACGCTAATGAAAGTAAATAATTATGAAGATGTGTAATTTAGCAAAAAAAACTTATCTCGTTAAACATAGCATCAATATCTTTAAATTTTACCACAAGTTCTTTTTCTTGTTTGAAAACTGATCAAAGCTCTATAATAATCATCTTTAGAAAAATCTGGCCACTCTATATTAGTAAAATACAACTCGCTATATGAAATTTGATACAATAAAAAATTGCTAACGCGTTGTTCGCCACTTGTACGGATTAGCAAGTCTGGGTCTGGGAAATCAGCCGTTTCTAAATATTGTGCAAATAGAGATTCATCGATTTGAGCCATATCTAAATGTCCTTGTTTTACCTCGTTCGCAATTAATTTTGTAGCCTGTACTATTTCCGCTCTACTCCCGTAACTAAGTGCAATAATTAAATGTAAGCGTGTATTACACTCTGTTTTTTTTTTAACATCCTGAATTGCTTTTTGAAGCGGTAAGGGCAAAGTACCAATATCACCAATTGTATGTAGTCGAATATTATTTTTATATAATTTTTGTGCTTCTGACTTCAAAAATTTACCTAATAAAGACATCAACCCTTTTATTTCTGACTGCGGGCGTCCCCAATTTTCGGTACTAAAAGCATACAGGGTTAGATAGCCAACCCCCAGATCGGCTGATGCTTCAACAACATGCATAACAGACTGTGCACCTCTATTATGACCGAACAGTCTATCTTTCTGTTGTTTTTTTGCCCATCGTCCATTACCGTCCATAATAATCGCTACATGGACTGGAATTTTATCCTTGTCAATTTGTTCCAATAATTTGGACATGATCATAAACTTATTTGTTGCACCACATCGCTTTTTTACCTATTTATAGCATGCGATAAAGATATCATTGTAGTCATTTTAATAAATATTTGTTGTTTCGCGTTTACAATTTAGTATTTTTATTAATAAAAGGGTACGAGACAATAATTCCCTTAACAAACTTGTCTCGGATTTTCAAATAAATTGTAGATCCGGTAGGTGTATAAGCTGTTGCGATCATACAAATACCGATGGGCTTATTTAATGATGGCGAAAAAGTGCCGCTGGTAACGCTACCGATCAATTTTTGCTTATCGCTATACACTTCATATCCTTGTCTTGGTATTCCTTGCTCTACAAGTTCAAAGCCGGCGAGTTTTCTATCCACACCGGTTAGGTGTAATTTTTCTAAATGTATTTTTCCTATAAAAGACTCTTTGTACAATTTAACAAATTTACCCAAATTAGCTTCTATGGGCGATATGGAATCACTTAGTTCATGTCCGTATAAACTAAAACCCATTTCTAATCTTAGTGTATCACGAGCAGCCAAGCCGATAGGTTTAATATTAAAAGAGCGACCCTCGCTTAATAATTCGCGCCATACTCGGACGGTAAAATCGTCCTCATGTTTAAAGAAAATTTCTATGCCCCCAGCACCGGTATATCCGGTATTTCCTATCAGAACTTCTTCATGATTAAACCACTTTACTTTTTTAAAAGAATAATATGGTAAATCTAAGTTTTCAGATGTAAATTTTTGTGCTAAACTCATGGCTGCTGGTCCTTGCAAAGAAAGCAATATAGTTTGTTCACTTATATTTTTAAGCTGTACATCAAATGCTCGGCTATGTTGTAGGAGATAGGCAAAATCCTTATCCGTATTAGCCGCATTAATCACTAACAAATATTTTTTTGATGGTTCTAAGCAATAAATGAGCAAGTCATCCACAGTACCGCCCTGTTCATTCATGAGGCAAGAGTATTGGATTTTACCTTGTATCAGTTTAGATACATCATTACAAGTAACATACTGCAAGAAAGCCAAAGCGGCGTATCCTTCAACAATAATCTCACCCATGTGCGATATATCAAACAGACCTACGGCTTGTCGCACGGTCTTATGTTCTTCATTAATACTCGTATAACTCACGGGCATTGCATAACCTGCAAAACTCGTAAATTTTGCTCCTAATTGAACATGCTCTTGATACAGTGGTGTTTGTTTCGACATCTATGCAGTTTATTGAAGGCGTTTATAAACTTCTTGGTAGGCAGATTCTATATCACCCAAATCTCTTCTAAAGCGATCCTTATCTAATTTGTGTTTCGTAGTTTTATCCCATAATCTACAGGTATCGGGGGATATTTCATCGGCTAAAATTATTTCACCATTCGGAAGCTTTCCGAACTCCATCTTCAAATCGACCAAAATGATATCTCGGTCTATAAAAAATTTTTGAAGTATGGTATTAATCTTATGAGCCAGATCATAGATTGTTTTTAAATCTTCTGCTGTAGCTAATTTTAAAGCAATAACATGCGTACCATTAATCATTGGATCGCCCAGTTCATCTTTTTTATAACAAAGTTCCAATATAGGCGTATCAATTTCTTTGCCCTCTTCAATTTTAAGTGTTTTTGCTAAACTTCCAGCTATAAAATTACGAATAATAATTTCTAAAGGAATAATCTGCACTTTTTTACATACTTGCTCACGGTCATTTAATCTTTGGACAAAATGCGTAGGGATACCTTCAGACGCTAGTTTTTTGTAAATAATTTCAGTAATCTTATTATTGTAAATTCCCTTATCTATTATTGTACCCTTTTTTTGTGCATTAAAAGCAGTTGCATCATCTTTATAAACAACTATAACCATGTTGGGGTCAGCAGTATCGTACAATTTTTTGGCTTTACCTTCATAAAGAAATGTTGTTTTATTCATGGTGCAACGCAAATTTATAATTTTAAAAATGCTAAGTTACAAACTAAAGATTAGACTAAAGAGATTTTTTATAATATCCTACCGTCATTATCTTTGTCCATTACACCGTTATAAAGTCTATCGAAAATGGACTGATGCGAATATATCATTAAAGAAAGCGAGTGGTAGCGATATGATAATAAAAGAATATTGGTAAGCCACAACTAATTAATCATTAGTCTGGCATATTTGATTTTATTTCTTTTCTTTTGTATCAAGACAACAAAAGAGAATAACATTAAAAAACAGTCCTTTGAAAAACCAACTGTTTAGTTCTAATTTATGGATATATTCAGGCATTCTTTTTTAGTTCAAAATTTACATCTTTGACAGGTTTAGTCCACGCAAGATAAAAGTGATCCTGCAAAAATAGTACAACAAAAATTTGGGAGAGTAACTTTTGGTAATCTAAAGGCGTATCGATTTGAGCTGTTTACCGTCCCATTGAACAATAGCTGAAGCTTGTTGTATGGTTGTATCCTGTTGCCGATAACGCACCACATAATCAACTCGTTTAACAAGAACTGAAGAAATATCTTTAAAATATTTTGGCGAGGCTTGTCCTGATATGTTTGCGGAAGTACTTACGATGGGTTGATCTAATTTTTTTAGCACTGCTTGACAAAACACATCCGTGCAAACTCTAATAGCAATAGTACCATCGGGAGCGATGACGCTTGGAGCAACACCCTTTCCTTTAGGATAAATAACCGTTGTAGGTTTCTCAAATCCTTTTTCTAAATATATCGTAATCGCTTTATCAAGAATACAGACGAATCGATAAATATCGTCCACGGATGCCACTAATACAATGAATGATTTATTCGTTGGGCGCTCTTTAATCTGCAATACTTTCTGTACAGCATGTTCATTAGTGGCTAAGCATCCTATACCCCAAATAGTATCAGTAGGATAGAGTACCGTACCGCCATTTTTTAAGGTACTAATCATTTTTTGAATATCATCTTCTTGTATTGTTTCCATTGGTTAATTGATTATCCGGCTGATTCGTCTAATTCATCCGAATCAGTAATGGTTGGTAAAATTAAATTAGCATTCTGGGCGTCGAGTGATTCCACCTTGCGTAGTTGACGCTGAATAGCTTTTGTTCTTTTACCCATAACATCCTCCAACTCGGTAAGTCCTTTTTGTATATGTCCTTGTGCTTTGGTCATCAAGTTGCCAAATTGATCAAACTCATGTTTTACGGCTCCTAAAATACGCCATACCTCACTAGTTCGTTTTTCAATGGCGAGTGTTTTAAAGCCCATTTGCAAGCTATTTAAAATGGCGGCAAAGGTTGTAGGACCGGTAACGATTATTTTGTATTTGCGTTGTAAATCGTCTAATAAACTTGCCTTGCGAACAACTTCGGCATAAATGCCCTCAAAAGGAAGAAACATTATGCCGAAGTCAGTGGTATTGGGTGGGTCTAAGTACTTATCATGTATATCTTTCGCCATTTTTTTAATTGTATTTTCCAAATTCTTTTGTGCTAGCTCTATCTGTGTGGCGTCACCAATGTCATAAGCTGTTTGCAGTTGTTCATATATATCCTTAGGAAATTTCGCATCCACTGGCAACCAAACTGGGGTATGACGGTCTTCTCTATTACCCGGCAATTTGATGGCAAATTCAACAAGATCATTGCTATTTTCTTTTGTTGGAACATTAGCTTCATACTGCTCAGGGGCAAGAATTTGATCAAGCAACATGGCTAACTGTACTTCACCAATACCACCACGCATTTTTACATTGCTCAATACTTTTTTGAGCCCCCCAACATCACTCGCCAGTGTTTGCATTTCACCCAAACCTTTTTGAACTTCAATCAGTTGCTTGCCAACCGTTTCAAAACTTTGTCCTAATCGTTCACTGAGTGTTTTTTCTAATTTCTCTTCTACGGTTAAACGGATGCTTTCTAATTTCTTTTCGGTACCGTGTACTAATTCATTTTGTTTCGCTTCTAATTGTATAAATTTCTCTCGTTGTAAATTATTAAACGACTGTACATTTTTATCAAAAGCTTCTTGGAATCCTTTAATGGTATCACGCATTA
This sequence comes from Phycisphaerales bacterium, assembly GCA_030053995.1. Lineage (GTDB taxonomy): Bacteria > Bacteroidota > Bacteroidia > Chitinophagales > Chitinophagaceae > JASGCP01. The sequence continues at coordinate 774 of JASGCP010000077.1, read as the reverse complement.
AGAGGTTTTCATATTTTGCTTGTTCATTGAGCTTGTTGAGCTTATCTTCGACTTGCTTGGTTATTTTTTCTAATTGTTCAATTGTTTTTTGCATTAATTCGGTTTGAGCAGATTTTAGTCGGTCAAAATTAAGCTGCTGTTCGCGGGTGAATTCTTTTAGTGATTGATTGAGCTCCTCGCGATTGTTTTTGGCAATGGTGGCATTTTCCTCTCGATTAATTTTGAAATCTTCTTTTAAGTTTTTTTCAATAGTAGTAATATTTATTTGTAAGGCACTAATTTTATCTTGTAATTCTGGTAGTGCACTACTACTGTCTTTGTTTCCAAAAATATAAACCAGTATTATCGTAAAAAGCAATAATACACAGATAACGATTAATAAGATGAGTTGCATTATTTTTTATTTTTAAAACTTTGCTCATTGTACCTTATTCCTTATTTTATTATATATTCCCTCGTCCGTCAATTAATATTTTTAGACGGTCTCGCCGTGTGGATGATAAAAAAGGGGGTGTTTTTGTACCGTAAAAATATAGCACTTATAAATATTATTCTACAAATGTAAATATTAGAAAACATATTATAAAGAGATTTACCCCAACCTGCTCAACGAATATTTGTAAGTGTATAATAATCAAACAGATAAAAATTTGCATATATTGATTTAGGGACTACAACTTAACTGAGTAATGTCAACTTAGTGCGTTTAGGTGTACTTTTATGGCTCTATGACGAAAAGGGTGGGTAAAATGTTAGAAGTTTGATGACTTTAAA
>JASGCP010000002.1 GCA_030053995.1 Phycisphaerales bacterium | reverse complement strand
GTGTCTTATTAGGCGGTAGTTTGATACAACCGACCGTTTTAACAACAACTGCTACTAATACTTTATCGTTCCGTGGATTATTGGGTGGTTTAAAAACAGACACTATATTGATTCAAAATGGTAGTTTAAAATATCGCTTAGCAAATTCATTTATAGATACAGCACTAAACGGATTAACAAAAAGTGGTGATACTGTTTTCTTGGGTGGGAGATTAAATAGACCGACTAATATTGTTACTAATACAGCTCTAAGTGACAGTTTAAATATATCAGGGCTAGCATTAGGCACTGTTGCTAAAGATACATTTGTTATTACCCAAAATCAAACAGGGAAACTAACAAGACAAACCGTAAATACTTTAATCGGATATTATGGGTCTTGGCGAACTAGTGGTAATTCTACCTTAGGGTCAAATAATTTTTTAGGTACAATAGATAAAGTAGATTTGAGATTTAAAACAAATAATTTTTTCTCTGGTATTATTTCTTATGATACGACAAAATATACAATACCTTCTTCACCAACGGCAAATGTTTATTTGGGTTCACTAGCGGGTAATGCATCTTATCCTAGTGGGACTGCTTCATATAATGTAGTAATTGGAACACAAGCAGGTCAAAATATTTCTAGTAGCTCTAATAATGTTGTAATTGGTTTTGAGGCGGCTCAGAACTTACAATCACAGGGGGGAGGGAATGTTATTATTGGTAGTCAGGCAGCAATCTCTGCATCCAATACTCCTAATACAGGATTAACCGAAGGTACAAATAATGTGATTATTGGATTACAGGCAGGAAAGAATATGTCGTTTAAAGATAGCTATAATACTTATCTAAATTCTGTAGGAATCAATTTCGGTGATAATAATATTGTTATTGGCTATAACAATATTGATCCCAGTTTATCGGCTAGCGGTTGTGTTCTTATTGGTAATAATATTAATTATTCAGCAGCCGCCACCTTGTTGGATAATACAATTAACATTGGTAACATAGTATATGCTAATGGGGCGTCTTCTACTGATCCTGATAATCCTATTGGTTCTGTTGGTATAGGTCAATCAGTGCTCAATCCAAACATAACTTTAGAAGTGGGTAAGCTGAATCCAATATCAGCCGTTTTTGATACTTTTGTGGGTATAGGTGTTTCAAATCCACAAGCTTATTTAGAAGTAGCTGGTAGTAGCAACACATACAACTGGAGTGGTGTAGGAAATATTAAGGGTTTTAATCCAGATGCAACTGATATTAATAGCCCGGCAAGCGATGGGGGAGCGACAAATCCCGTAGCAGCAATTTTTAATGGCACGGTTATTCTGCAAAACACAACTGGACTTGCATCTTTTATTACTACTAACAATTCGGTTACATCAGATATTCGATTGAAAAATATTAAGGATACCAGTAATGGTGTTCAAGACTTAGAAACTTTGAATAAAATTAAAATTATTGATTATAAAATGAAGGATTCTATTATCAATAATAAAATATATAAAAAAGTAATAGCACAGCAAATAGCTGAAGTGTATCCCAATGCTTTAGCTGATAGTTTTTCTGGATTTATCCCTAATGTATATGCCGTGGCACAATCGGTTAAAATGATTAGTAAAAAACAGTATGAAATAACGATGTCTCCCAATATCCATTTCGATCATTTAGCAAAAGAAGTTAGACTGTATAATGATCAAGGGCATGTAGTAGATGCAAAGATTGATAAAATTGTTAGTAGTACTAAATGTATTGTTTCAGTTAATGACCCACTCACACAAAAGGTATTTGTTTTTGGTACGCGTGTTAATAATATTAAGACGGTGGATTATGACGCAATCAGTATGCTTAATGTTAGTGCTACGCAAGAATTATATAAGAGAATGCAACAACAGGATAAAAAAATTGAAGCACAAGCACAACAGATTAAAGAACTTTATAAAATTGTTAATCAATTAATAAAAAAAACAAAGACTAAGTAAGGCTACTTTTTATGTAGTGAAGTTTAGATTATTCGGATTGATATATAGGCTTTTTAAAGACCCCGATTTGTCTTTTTATAGATTGAATCCGGTATTTTTTATTTTAAAATTATTCCTGTTTTGCTTTATGCCTTCTTTACTAGAAAAATGTATTCATGACCTTGAAAAAATAAATCAGCTTAAAAGAGTAAAAACACCGGTTGATCCTTATCTCGAAATGTCTGCTATTCAATTAAGAATGTATGAACAACAAGGACCCGCTTTACTTTTTGAAAATATTATAGGTAGTAAATATCGTGCCGTCTCTAATTTATTTGGCACGATAGAAAGAAGTCGCTATTTGTTTAGAAATACGCTACCGGTTATTGAGGAACTACTAGCCCTGCGTATAAATCCTATTAATGCGGTGAAACATCCCTTCAAACTACTGCATCATATACCAAATTTTATAAATGGGATACCTAAGAAAGTATCTTTAAATATCTTAAATCAGTTTGATGAGATCAAAATAAGCGATTTACCACATATACATCATTGGCAAGATGACGGCGGTGCTTTTATTACACTGCCACAAGTGTATTCGGAAGATATAGAAATACCTGGTATAAAAAAATCAAATTTAGGTATGTATCGTATTCAATTATCAGGGAATGATTACATACCAAATGAAGAAATTGGGCTACATTACCAACTTCATAGAGGTATCGGGATACATCAAAAAAAGACAAACGATCGAGGCATCCCTTTGAAAGTTAGCTGTTTTGTTGGTGGTCATCCCGCTCATTCATTCGCTGCTGTTATGCCTTTACCTGAAGGTATAAGCGAATTACACTTTGCTGGACTATTAGCTAACAGAAGGTTCCGTTATACCTACTACGATGGTTATCTCATTAGTACCGACGCTGATTTTATTATATTAGGCGAAGTCCTTCCGAATTATACGAAACTTGAAGGACCTTTTGGTGATCATTTAGGGTATTACAGTCTCAAGCATCCTTTCCCTGTTATTAAAGTAAAAAAGGTACTAGCACGAAAAAATGCTATATGGACTTTTACCGTCGTCGGGCGTCCGCCCCAAGAAGATACGAGTTTTGGTAAGATTATTCATGAAATAACGGCAAATGTTTTACCTAAAGAAGTACCAGGACTTATCGAGCTCAATGCGGTGGATGCTGCAGGTGTTCACCCTTTACTACTTGCTATAGGACAAGAACGATATACCCCTTATTTGACAAATAAAAAACCTTCTGAAATTTTAACCATAGCACATAGAATTTTAGGTACAGGGCAATTAAGTTTAGCTAAATATCTATGGATTGCCGAGCATCAAATAGGAATGCCTTCTGTTCATCAACCAGAAAAATTCTTACCTTACTGTTTAGAACGCATAGACTTACAAACAGATTTGCATTTTGAAACTTGTACAAGTATTGATACTTTAGATTACTCTAGTGTCACGCTTCATGAGGGTAGTAAGTTAGTTCTTGCAGTTGCGGGTGATAAAAAAAGGACATTAAAATCATCGTTATCATTTGATGAAAGTAATTACTTAATAAAGTATGGCATTGCTAAAATTTGTTTACCCGGAATACTCTGTATTCAAACTAAAGAATTTGTTTCATATACGGATGTAGCAAAAGATTGTGAATCACTTTGGGTACTATGGTCATTACGATACTTCGAAGGCATTGTGCTTGTTGTGCTCGTAGATGATATTACATTTGTTAATCAACACATCCATAATTTTTTATGGGTTACTTTTACTCGAAGTGATCCAGCAAAAGATATTCACGGATTTAAAGAAAGGGTCATCGACAAACATTGGGGGTGTTCTTCGCCCTTACTTATTGATGCTCGTAGTAAGCCCCATCATGCACCGCCTTTGAAAAAAAAATCGATCGTTGAAGAAAGTGTTGATAAAATATTACGCGACTTAGTTTGATCTTTGATAGATATGCTTTTAGCTGGTTTAATTATAAAGCAATTGTTTAGTGCAAATTGAAGCGGGGGTAGGATAATGAGTGATACGCTTTTTTTCTATGTAGGGGGAATAATTTAATATTGTATCCCTTTTAAAAAAATGCTATCAAATATTTTTTTTTTTAAATTAAATACCTTTTCTTTGCAAAATTATATATCAATCGTAATGGGAATATTTCAAAATTCAACAAAAAAATAAAAAAATGTCTGAAATTAAAACAACAAATGCTACTGCTCAAGCAGTTTCAAATTCTAAAACTAAGCGAGGTTCTAATCCTATTAGTTGGATAGCTCCATTAGTTTGTATCATTTTGGGATATATTATTTGGCGTTTTGTTTTGGGAAGTGCACACAACTTTGCTGCACCCGATCCAGATACTACGCATTGGTTCTGGCCCAATCATCAAGGTCCCAAAAGTAGTATTGTTAGAATGTATGAGGGGGGGATTATTGTGCCTATATTGATTGGTATATTTTTGATCGTATTTACTTTTGTGATTGAGCGATATTTGACTATTGGCAAAGCAGCAGGCACAGGTAGTATTCCTGACTTTATTCATCAAGTTCAATTTCATTTAGCCAATAAGGATATTACTAAGGCGATAGCTGAGTGTGATAAACAAAAAGGTAGTGTTGGAAATGTTATGAGAGAAGGTTTAAAAACATACCAAGAAATGATTAGTAATAAAGAGTTAACTACTGATCAAAAGGTTTTAAATATACAAAAATCTATAGAAGAGGCAACGGCTTTAGAAATGCCTATGTTAGAGCAGAATCTTGTATTCCTTTCTACAATTGCATCAGTTGCAACTTTGTTAGGTTTACTTGGTACCGTGTTGGGTATGATTCGTTCGTTCTCAGCACTTGGTGATAGTGGTGGTGGCGAAGCAGCACAAAAACTATCACAGGGTATTGCGGAGGCTCTTTATAATACATCTTTAGGTATTGGTACCTCGGCAGTAGCAATCATTCTATATAATGTTTTTACTACAAAAATAGATGGTATTGTGTTTGGTATTGATGAGTCTGGTTTTACATTAACACAAAATTTTGCGTCTAATTATAAATAGTTGTCTTCTTGGTGGATCACATTATCCAAATTAATCTTTTGTTGTCCTCCTTACTGCTTGATAAAATTTAATTGGGTATTGAATAAATTATCTTAGAAATAAATTTAATCGAAAAATCATGGCAAGACCTAAGTTACCGAGAAAAAGTACGACAGTCGATATGACAGCTATGTGTGATGTGGCGTTTTTGTTGTTGGCTTTTTTCATTTTAACAACGAAATTTAAACCCGATGAGGCAGTAACCATTAATACGCCTAGCTCTGTGGCTTCTAAGGTAGCCCCTGATAAAGATGTTGTTTTAGTGAGTATTGATAAGGATAATAAGGTCTATTTGTCTATAGAAGACCGGGATAAAAAGCTAGCCTTGGCCGAGGTTATCAAAACAACAAAAGGTATTAATTTAGATAAAGATGCCTTTGCAAGTTTAGATATTATAGCCGTGCCTTTTAATCAATTAGCTGCTTATGTAGCTTTGCCCAAGTCGGATAGGAATAGAGTGGCCAATTTTCCAGGAATACCGGTTGATACTAGTAAGGGTGCAAGTGATGAATTGATTGATTGGATGAGTATGATTAATACCGCTTATCAAGGTCAAAAGATGAACCTGCTCTTGAAAGGGGATAATATATCTACTTACCCTGCTTTTGCTGGTGTTTTAAAAGCTTTTAAGAAAAATGATTTCTTAAAATTTCAAATGGTAACTAATCCTCAAAATGTACCAGCTGGAACAGAACTTTGGGCTGAGAATAGTGCAATGACTAAATCTGAAAATAGTGGTAAGAAATAATTTTGATCTATTCTGAATTTGGGTTTATTTTTTATTTCGTAAATAACATAAACAGTTAGTTATATGGCAGAAATGAATACCTCGAGTGGGGGACATCATAAAAAAGGACCCGGTGTAAAAAAAGGTAAAAAGCAATCAACGAGGGTTGATTTAACACCTATGGTTGATTTAGGTTTTTTATTAATTACCTTCTTCATTTTTACTACGACCATGAGTCAACCTACAGCTTTTAAATTATTTTTACCTAAGGATGCCCAAAAGCCAGAGGAGCAAAATAAAGTTAAAGCATCGGGTACTTTAACAATTTTAATAGGAAAAGATGGTGAACTTTTTTATTACGAAGGTGAATTATCTCAAAAAGGAGATAACTTTAAAACAACTACTTTCAATGGACCAGATAACATTAGGGATGAAATTGTTCATAAAAAACAAGAGGTTGTAGATCACCATGTGCATAATCAAGAATGTGCTAAAATTTGGCAACAAAACAATGGTGATAAAAATTCATGCCTCGATAGAGATTTTGTAGTAATCATTAAACCTACTAAAGATGCTAGCTATGAAAATATTGTTAAAGTTTTGAATGAAATGCAAATTGATGTTGTTAAGCGTTATGCATTAGTTGATATAGCACCAATAGAAGAGCAATTAATTAAAAAAACAGAAGCTACAAGTGTTGCGAAATAGTTAACTATTGGATATTACATATTAAGATTTAATTTATTTGGCTAAAATAAAAGACAATAAAAATGGATAGTAACAAAATATTAGGTGCTGATATTTTAGAGATTATTTTTGAGAATAGAAATAAGGAGTACGGAGCTTACGATTTGCGTAAAACTTATCCGCAACGACTAAAAAAAGCTATATTGGGTGCATTTATTCTTACAATTATTTCGTTTGTATTGTATTATTTAAGTGGTGTTACCAGTAAAACATCTCGGGTAGTGTATGTACAGGATGTTTCACTTGAAAGTATTCAAGAACAGAAAAAACCTGAGCCACCACCCCCGCCACCACCCCCTAAACCTATTCCTCCCAAGATAGAGATTGCAAAATTTACTCCTCCTAAAATTGTAAAAGATCAAGATGTAAAGCCTGAGGATCGCCCACCTGATTTGAAGCAGTTGGAAAATACCAAAATAGGCAATTTTAATCAAAAAGGTCTTAAGGATGAGGGTACGGTAGCTCCGGTACAAAGAAGTACAGGTGTCTCAGGCCCTAAACAGGATAACGAGGATTACAATAAGGTATTTACAGTTGTTCAAATTCCTGCAACTTATCCTGGTGGGATGGACGCTTGGCGAAAATTCCTACAACGCAATTTGAATCAAAATGTACCTATTGATAATGGGGCACCTGCAGGCGTATATGCTGTTACGCTTACCTTTATAGTTGATAAAACTGGGAATATCAGCGATATTCAAGTAGAAACAGATCCCGGTTATGGAACTGCTCAAGAAGCTGTACGTGTTCTTAAAAAAGGGGGTGGATGGCAACCCGCAATCCAAAATGGTAGAAAAGTTATATACAGGAATAGACAAACGATTGTCTTTCAAGTTAATGAAGAGTAAATCTTGATAATAGCTAAAAATGATTCAGCAATACTTTATTTTATAGTGTTGCTGAATCATTTTTGGCTTTTAATTAATTTTTTTTGGGGGCAAAAAAATTGTTCTACAAATAACTATTTTATCAATTAGTAATGTCGGTAAAAAAAATTAGTTGGCAAGTTTGTCAAGTTTTTTTTTTAATTAATTGGTAACTATACTTTTTAATATATCATGATTATTGCCTGTAAGCATAATTTTTTTATTTTTTTTGAACAAAGTAAAAAGGTTTAACTTTGCTATTGTTGTTACATTTTTCTTGTATAAATATTTCTATTTTTTATCTATCGAATATTATTTTCAATAACCATTTTATGTTTGTAAATGATTTGGGGGGCATTCTTTTATGAGCAAGTTGAAACAGAAGTTGAAGGACTACTATATCTTAGTTAAATTTACTTTAACCTTTACGGTTGTATTTTCATCCTTAATTGCTTACCTTCTAGCTCCTAAGGTTGAATTTAACATAAAAAAAATGATCTTGTTATTTGTTGGTGGTTTTGGAATTGTTGCAGCTGCTAATGTATTGAACCAAATTATTGAACGAGATTCCGATGCTCTTATGAAAAGAACAGCAAATCGACCGATAGCAAGCAAACGAATGCGTGTTGGTGAGGGGTATATTGTTGCATTTTTCTTAACGCTTGTAGGATTTACGATATTATGGTTTAGTTTTAATATACAAGCTGCTTTATTAGCATTATTAAGTTTGATTATCTACGCATATATATACACCCCTTTGAAAAAGGAGTCAGCCTTGGCGGTATTAGTAGGTGCCATACCTGGTGCACTTCCTTGTTTGGTTGGTTGGGTAGCTGCTACGGGTGATCTATTTTTATTACAAGGTGTTTATATTGGGGGGCTGGTATTGTTTGCTTTTCAGTTTTTATGGCAATTCCCTCATTTTTGGGCAATAGCTTGGGTAAGTTATGAAGATTATGGGCGTGCGGGATTTAAGCTGTTACCTAATGATCGGGGTCCTAATAAATCAACAGCATTGCAGGCAGTATGGTATAGTTTAGCGATGATACCTATAGGGTTTCTACCTTACATTATTGGGATGTCCGGCTATGTTAGCATGATTATTGTATTGATTGCAAATTTTTATATGTTTGCTTTATGTATTCGATTATTTTTGAATATGAAAGTATCCACCGCCCGCTTGATTATGTTTAGTAGTTATCTATATCTTCCTATTGTTTTATTATCATGGCTGGTAGATAAAGTACGGTAATTATCAAGACTGCGGCATTGTTAGGTTTTGTAACTATTTCATTTTTTTGTTTTTCAGGATTAGTCATTTTTTAATGCCGATGTAATGTGAATATGATCGATACCATTGTTTATGCTTTATTATTTTTTATTACTACTTGTTTTTTTTTCTGCCAAAATTTTAATGATAAGCACGATACTGATGTAATTCCAATGACATCAATCAATTCTTTCATAGCTAGTGATTCCGTTAATTATTTCCGTAACGATACCATTAAAATCCATTTTCTTAGTAATTATCCTACGCTACGATTAACTAAAGAAAAGGTGATTGGCATTAATGAGCTTTATAAAAAATCAATAGATACTTTAATATTATCAGGAAATTCAAAATTAGAATTACCTACTAATATATGTATATATAAATCTTATATTTTTATTGCTGACCCTTTAACCAATCAAATTTACGAAGCTAATATCAAAAATGGGGAAGTCAAAGTTGTAGCGAACATTTTTGATATTGAACAAAAGCGAAATCAGTTAAATCATCCTACTGCTGTGTGGTGTGATACACTTGGTAATATTTATGTTACTGATGCTGGTAATAATAGAGTTCTGAAATTTAATTATAATAAAAGTAAGAATGAATTTAATAAAATTGCTATTATAGTTGCTGGAACCATGGAGCCGGGTGAAAAATTAAATCAAGTAGATAATCCCTCTTTCGTTTATGTTGATAAACGGGGATATATCTATGTTGCTGATTTTGGTAATAACAGAATTATAAGATTTCCACCTAATTCTACTAAAGGAACTTATGGTGAAATTGTTGCGGGCGATTATCATTATGGTAGTTTATTGAATCAGTTAAGTGATCCTACTTGCGTTATTGGTGACGCATTAGGGTATCTTTATGTAGTAGATCAGGGAAACAATCGTGTGTTAAGATTTCCACCCAATAGTACGCGGGGAACACCAGGTAAATTAATTTTAGGTGGTGGGCATAATCTTAATATCCAACAACACTTAGATAATCCATCTAGTTTATGTCTTGATGAAAAGAGACATTTACTTTTTTTAACAGACAGTTATAATCAACGCGTTGTTTATTCACTATTATCGGGCAGTTATGATCAGAAAATTGCACAGCCCATAGGAGACATTATTTACAATAATAATGCAAGTGTGCAAAATAATAGTTATTTATTTGGTATTGCTTTGGATAGTAATAAAAATTTGTATATGGTTGATCAAAATAATAGCTGTATTTTGAAAATTCAAGCACGCAATTAGTATTTTATTGATAAGATAATGAAATTTTGGCGTAATGGACAAAAAGAATGGTTTTTTTAATCTGATTTTAGCCAAGTGGACGGTATCACATTCAGTAGGATTTATTTTTATCCTCTAACACGATCTCGTAATATTCTGTTTTAATTTTTACATCGCATAGCAATTGAATATTTTGGATGTCAAAATATTCGGGCAAAATACATAACTAAAATAGTTGTTTTCAGTCATGTTTTTTACTCCAAAATTAATACTTACGCTCCATTAAATAAATTTAGCCCCTTATCTTATTCGTAAAGACTATCCATTTTTCTATAAATAATAATATAAGGAATTACTGTCCATATTAATAATCCTACAATTGATTGCATCATATTTGTGGTAATTAAATAATTGGACATATTATCACTATGCACCATAATTACTATTCTTAACAAATCATTAAAAAAGCTAAGTGGTAAAAACTGAACAATATTACCCAGCCAATGCGGTAAAACTGAAATTGGAAAGAAGGTACCACATAAAACAAATTGAGGCATTACAAATAGGTTAGCATAAAGTGGTATATCGTTTTCCGCTTTTGCAATATAAAAGCCCAATAAAAATCCATATCCAGCAAAACAAATGCAACCAAATAAAGTAATGATTAGTCCATAAAATATGGACACGAAGCCTTGTAGCAGGTGAAGATGTAAAAGGAATTTACCAATTATCAATAAAAGTAATACCGTTAGTATTTGAAAAAAAGAACGACCAATTGTTTCACCCATAATATAATACCCAATCTTTATTGGGGTTGCTAAAATGCGCTTTAATATTTGGTTTTTTTTAAGATTAAAAAATAGAAAGGCTACCCCAAAAATAGAACCACTTAACACTGAAAACCCAATTTGTCCTGGCAAAATAAAATCAATGACACTAATATTTTCCGTATGAATTCTATCAATTACCTTATTTCTATCGTAAGATAAATGTACTTTTGCCAGCGTTGTCTGATCCAACAAATTATCTATTAAATTATCTATTCTGTAGCTTAACAATTCTATTTTTACTGACGGTACTGATCCTACCGCCGTAACACTTACTCGGTAATCACATTGTGCTCCAGTAGGCATTTTATCAATAGAGATAATAGCTTCAATTTTTTTATCGGCTATATCTTTTATATAACCATTTGATTTTAAAGCATAGGAAGGTGGTAAAGGTACAACATGAATACTTTGACGTATTAAATCATTAGTTGTGATTATTTTATATAACGCATTAGTGGTATCAGCGGTATTGCTAAACGCTACAATAAAGCTATTATAAAATTTGGTGTCTCCTTTTACATCATTAAGCATAAAAACATACACGAAAATTAAAGGAAAAAAAACACTGAAGATAAAAGAGCCACGATTTTTTAAAATTGACATCAAAGCATTCTTAGCCACGGTTGCACATGCTCTTATTTGACTATACTTTGGTGCCATCATTTTGAATTTATATATTTTTTGAAATAAAATTAATTTACTTATATAAAAAAATAATACAAAGTTAAATAACTTTTACATGATAAATAATTAATACAGCATATTTTTTAATATTGGGTATTTTCAGTTAATAACATTTTTTAAACAATTAATAGTTTTTTTATCTACGGTTATAATTTAAAGTAACTTTGGAATATTTTTTCATTGTAATAATTTTCAACTATTTGTTTAGTATGACACTCACAACCTTGTCATTTATAGCCTTACTATCTTTTGTACTCGTAGTAATCATCCAATTTTTTTATTACGGTTGTTTTTTTTTAAAAATACCAATTCATCATAATCAACAGGTACAAAATAACAATCAACAAGAAATAACTATTAATGATGATGAAGGTATTAGTATCGTTATAACTGTTAAATACGAATATGATAAAATTCTGAATGTACTACCTAATTTATTAAACCAAAAATGTGATAGTTTTGAAGTTGTACTGGTTAATGATAATTCTAACGATGATATTAAATATTTACTACAATCGTATTTGCAGCAATATCCTAATCTCAAACATATAGAAATAAAACAAGAAGCTAAGCTGATTAAAGGGAAAAAGTATCCCTTAACAGTAGGTATCCGCTCTGCCACTAATGACATTATTGTTTTTGCAAAATCTGATACAACACCCCATAGTGAACAATGGGTCAATCATATTCTCCAATCATATAAGCGTGATCCCAACATTGAAATCGTAATTGGATACAACAGTATCTTAAAAACTGATGATTTCTTTAATTTATGGCAACGTTTTGAAAATTTCCATTCTGCACTGCAATATCTTTCATTTGCTATGAGCAACAAAACCTATCGAAGTGATCCTTCAAATACATCCTATCGTAAAAGATTATTCATGAGACATAGGGGATTCTCGAGTATTTATAATCTGCGTGATGGTGAGTATGACTACTTTATTCATAAAATATCTAATAAAAAAAATACCAAAGTCCTCATTACACAAGAGGCAATTACTTATACTTCAGGTTTTTCAAATTTTAAAAGTTGGTATAAGCAAAAAATAAAAAATGCTTCTGCGTTAAAATTTATAGACAAGCGTACATCCTTACATTTAGCCCTTTATGCACTATCAGAAATATGTTTTTATCCATCATTAATAATAGCATTATGTTTTAACCATTTGAATCAATTATTTAGTTATGCGATTGAGCCCAGTCAGGTTATTATCTTATTATTTATCATCCGCGTATCAGTGCAACATATTGTCTTTTATAAATCATTGAAGATTTTACAAGAAAAAGATTTATTTAAAAGTATATTTTATATGGATATACTTTTGAGTTTACATTACTTTAAATTATTATGCTCATTACTTGTTAGAAAAAGACAGCATTCTATATCCTAATCATATCGCCGATGCCCATTACTAAATATTTTCCCAATATATCTGATGAACAGATATTAAAAATAAAGAAATTAGAGGATTTATATAAAATGTGGAACAATAAAATTAATGTCATTTCTAGAAAAGATATAAACCAGATAGGGGTACATCACCTATTACATTCTTTAAGTATTGCAAAGTTTATCGATTTTGTTCCCAACACGACTATTGTCGATATTGGATGTGGTGGCGGTTTGCCAAGCATACCTTTGGCTATATTTTTTCCACAAGCTCAATTTTTACTAATTGATAGCACTACAAAAAAAATAAAGGTTGTTGAAGCTATAGTACAAGATCTTAACTTGTCAAATGTTCGTACAAATAACATGCGCATAGAAAATTTAACACACACGCAATGTGATTTTTGCATCTCACGCGGGGTTACAACCTTAGAAAAATTGTGGTATTGGTCTAAACCTTTATTGTCAAAAGACTCCAAAAACTCAGTGAAGAACGGATTAATTTGTTTGAAAGGTGGAGATTTGAATGAAGAAATCGCACAGTGCAATAATAAGTTTATTTTAAAACAATCAATACAAGAGTATTTTAACGAGGCATTCTTTGCTGAAAAATATATTCTTTATCTAAAAAAATAGAAACTGGGCTAAATCATTTTTTTGAGGTGCTAAGGGGAGTAAGTTTTAACTCTAAAGAAGAAAAAATGCTTGTCTTTTGTACCATTATGATTTATGATTAAGGAAGCTACAATTTGGTAAATTCTTGTAACCACTGAAAGTAAAATTATTAACTATTAAATAGTGTCTGCACATCCTCTACCCATCGTTTATTGGCAATCATTTTCTTTAGGCTAATCGGCATGCGATACCCCCAATAATTATTAGGGTTTCCTGGATCGTTGATGCGTTCTTCTTGGTTGCGTAAAATTTGCCATTCATCGTTCAAATGCATTAAGTCTTGAATAGGAAAAATAGATAGTAAAGACGGCGATAATACAAATTGTTTTAGTAAGCCGTATGATAATTCTTTGGTGAATTTTTGTGGTACGGGTTGTGATAAATGAAGATAGGTAGTGTATAGTTTTTCTTTGTTAAATTCTTCATCTTCCCACCAGCCCTTTAAAGTAGAGCTATCATGGGTAGAGGGGGTACTAACACTCAAATAACTTACTTGGGATAAGTCAACAAAATCTTGCCCATAATTTTTAGGCATTCTTTGTATTTCTAAACTTAAAATACATAGCTGTTTGATAATGTCCGTTATTTCTGGGGTGATAAATCCTAAGTCCTCGGCACAGATTAATAGCTTTGTGTTACGCTTGAGTGCCGTGAGTGTTTCTAAGCCGTGACGTTGCCACACTTTTTTTTGTTTGTTAAAAAAGTAGTCATGGTATAATGTTCGTAATATATCTTGTGTTTGTTGATCTAATCGTTTAAATGAATAGGTATCATGCATATTAAATCTAAAATGCCATTTGGTTTCATCATCGGTGTCATGCACGAGGATTACTTGACTATGTAAAGACAGTATTTTTTGATTGATGGAATTGGTAAATATTTTTTTGTCTTGCTTGTTTAAATATTTCTGTGTTTTTTTTTGTGTGTCGAAGAGTTCTTTAAATTGGTAATATCCAGTAGTTTGTTCCTCAAGGAATATTTCTTTAATTTCTTTTGATTGATCATTAAAAACTGATGTAAGTAGCTCTTTTGTTATATAAGGTTTATCTAAGCGTTCAAGTGGTACGGGTATTTGTTGCAGTTCACTTTTCGTTAGGGGGGCGGCAGGGACAAAATAGCCTAAAGATGCATCTACCGCGTGTGATGGTATCGACCATATTCTGAAAAAACCAAGTACATGATCAATTCTAAGGGCATCAAAATACTGTTCAAGATAGGTTAAGCGATTGATCCACCATTGATAGTGTGTTTCTTTGAGTGCAGACCAATTATAAGTAGGAAATCCCCAATTTTGTCCTAGTTCACTGTACGCATCAGGTGGTGCCCCGGTTTGTTTGTCTAAATTAAATAATTCTGGTTGATGCCATGTCTCTACGCTAAAAGGATTAACGCCAATTGGTAAATCAGCTTTTAAAAAAACATGATGCTGGTGTGCATAGTCAACGGCATCTTTTAATTGGTGTTGTAATTGAAATTGTACCCATCCATAAAAGTGTAGCTGCACAACAAGGGGATCTTTTGTATCTATCCATTTTTGGTATTGTGCCTGTAAGTTTATAGACTTTATAGGCCATGTTTCATAGTTTGTACTACCGGTGGTATCTTTACAATGACAAAAAATACAATAAGGTACTAACCATACTTGATTTTTATTGAAAAATCCTTGATATTGTTCATCTTCAATAATGTTGAAACATTTTTTTGAATAGACTTTTTTAAGAAATTTCATTTTTTTCTGAATAACCCCCGAATAATCTAATTGTTTTAATCTGTTAAGTCGTTTTTTGTTCCAATGATATTGTAATCGGTCTATTTTTGAATGGCATAGCTTTTTAATATTAAGATAAATCGGATTGATGGCATAAGTAGAAATAGCCGAGTAAGGATAGGAGTCGCTATTAGTATATTGTACATTGGTATCATGTATCGGTAGCAGTTGTATGCACGATAAGCCAACCGCTTTGCATAAATCAACGAGCTCTTTTATATCAGGTAATTCACCGATGCCCAATCCGCGTTCTGTTCTAATTGAAAACAGGGGGATTGCTAAGCCATTCATTTTTATGGATGGGACTTCTTTTCTTAAATAACCATCTTGTATGTATTTATAGGTATGATCAATATTTTCTAATATTATTGTTCTATTAGCACCCATTTCAAATTCTATAAATACGCCGGCTTGTGTGTTATAAATTCCATATTTGTATTCTATTGGCAAGGTCGTATCCTTTAAATCAATACTACAAAAGAATGTATGATGATCGAAGGATTTTAATTGTATTGGGTTTTGTGTATCCCAGTTTTTTAAAGCTGTACAATTACCTAATAAGCAGATTGTTTCGTGTTGCTGTAAATGCGGGTAGATAATTTTAAAATTGTAGAGTGGGGTGCTGATCTCTTCTTTTATTATAGAATATGAATTGTAATCCGGTAATTTTTTGCTGTTGAGAACGCTAAAGGGCTTGGTGTTATAAACGAGAAGATTAAAACCAATATCAATCCAACGATCTTGTATGTGACAACGCATACCATTTTTTAAATCTTGTGGTAGTGTGTTATAAACAGTTCTACTGTTATAGCCTGAAGTGCAATGACAAGTGTAGTAATAGCGACAAGTATTTTCTGCTATTATGTCTAAATCAATTGTTCCATGCAAAAATTGATCGTTGAAATGCTGCAAGGGAAATTTTGTAATAGTCGTGGTGGGGTCAAGCTGGTGGTTCTTTGATTGTTCTATAATGACCCATATTTCATCTCCCCAGCGACTTTCAAAATTGATTGCAAATAAAATAGTACAAAGCATTAAGTAAATATTTTGGTACGGTGTATAAAAATTAGAGTATCTCTATTAAATGATATTGTTTTGAACCTCGTTTAGATAATAATCCAAATTGGTTTTGATAATATCTTTAGGGTATCGTTTTTTAACCAACCAATAGCAATATAGTATGGCTATCACGCTGACTATTAAATTATCATAAGGAAAATGAATACTGCCTTGTTGTTTGTTGTAGGCAATTAATACGAGCCAAAGCGGAAATGAAAAAATAATGAACGAGTCGAGTAATAAGGAGTACAACGACTCCGACTTGTCTTTATTAACGATTGCATAAAATATTATTAAAACTACTAAGATGATAGCCGATAGGAAAATGAGGTTGTGTAAGCCCGACCAATAAATGAGTAGGGTACAAAAAATAAATGCTATATAACTAACTGTTGTCGGAAATCTTACTTTAAAAGTTCGTTTTGAATGGGGGAGTTCTTTTCGTAAGATGAGTAGTGATAAGGGACCAGCAATATAGCCCATTAATATTAAAGAAGATAAAAATACCACCGCCTGCTTCCATGTAGGTACTGGTAGTAGAAACATACACCCAATGATTGTGTTCAGGAGTAAGCAAAATATGGGAACCTGCTTTTTGTTCAATTTTGTTAGAAATGATTTTGGAAAATAATCTATTGACAATCCGTACAGTACCCTTGTTGTAAAAGTAGCATAAACATTGGCACCCGCAAGTGGTGCTAAAAATGCGTCAAATAATAAAACAAAATAGCCGATCTTAAATCCTAATAACGCTATTAACCCTAATAAAGGTGCGATACCAACTTTTATATCATCGCTACCATAAGGTAGTGCATAGATAAAAGTTAACGACACACCCATATATATGATAGACCCTAGTATTAAAGTACCAAAAATGGAAATAGGTATTGCTTTTTTGGGATTGCTTGTTTCGTTGGCTATAACAAGGCCATTTTGGAACCCATTAAGAGAAAAAGCCATCCCACAACTTGTAATTGCTAAAAAAACATTTTCGAACGTTAAACTTTGGGAGTGATGATACTGCATTGCGTTGGCAGGATGTCCCCAAATTAAAATAATTGTAACAACGACGGTAAGGGGAATAATAATTTTCCAAATACTGATGAGCATATTTGTTTTTGCTACCGATTTTATATTGAGGGTGTTTAACCACATAATCAGGAGCATAATAACAATGGCAGTGATCACGCCCAATGATGATAGGCTAAAGTCGTTACCATGTTTCTGAATTAGGAAGGGAAACCATATTCCCATGTATTGTAGCGTAGTTTGAATATCTAAAGGCACCGATACAACAAAAGATAGCCAGCCAATCATTAAAAATAAAAAGCCAAAGCTCGTTTTGTGCGTAATGCTCATAAAACGACTAACGCCGCCAACAATAGGGAAGATACTCGCAACTTCGGCAAAGGTTGAGCCTATAAAAGCGAGCATCATTGCTACTATGCCCCATGAGTATATAACCCATATACCCGCTAGTTTGAAACCTAAATAAGGAGCGAACAGCCACCCCGCTCCAATCATGCTACCTAAGGATAAAAATAAGAGTTCAAGATTGGATATTTTCTTTCGTGGCATGTTGTTTTTATGTGATAAAAAATCACAATTTTACATTTTATTTTTGGGATTCTATTTAATAACTTTATTGTTGTTTCTTTTTTGATGTTATGCTCTGCCATGATTAAAAAGAATTACCTTTACAAACCTAATTCCATAGCCATCCTAAATAATTAATTTTTATGACTCGATTCTCTAATAAAGATCAATCATCGTATTATATTCCACATTTTATTCCATCGCGCAATGTTTATTTAGTTGACAATCTACAGGTTAGATTAACAGAAGATATAGGCTTTATATTTGATTGTATTATTCATTATGTTGATGCACAATCATGCAAATTAATTGTTAGAAGTATTGATTTGCCTAACGGCTGGGAAAATCCTTTATCCCTTGTTATTATTCGTGAAGGAAAAGAATACCCTATCTCAATTGATCCTTCTCCGGATATAGAACGAGTAGTGTATATTGATGCCGCAGTTGTGGGTGGTGTTGCTTTTCATCCATTGCCATATAGTAATGCAAAAAAAATACCTAAAATTATTTATCAATCTTGGAAGTCGCATATCGTCCCTAAGCAGATGTATTATGCTATCCAAGGTGTTTTGGATAAAAACCCTGATTACGATTATTATTTATTTGATGATCGGGAATGCTTAGAATATTTACAAGATCATTATCCTAAGCCTATTACTCTGGCTTATAAAAAATTAATACCGCCCGCTTATAAATCTGATTTTTGGCGTTATGCTATTTTGTATAAACAAGGCGGTATTTATTTAGATAGTAAAGTTACTTGTATAGCATCGTTTGCATCGTTGATAACGCCACAAGACGATTTTGTATCTGCTCTTGATATACATAAAAGTAGCATATGGAATGGATTTATGTGTTCTACACCCGGCTTGGCTTTGATGAATAAAGCATTGCTTTTAGCTTGTACTAATATTCAAAATGAAAGTATGGGTGCTCCTACTTTATCCTTACAATCTCGTCTGCTCGATATTACAGGCCCGCTCGATATTACAGGCCCGCTTTGTTTAGGCCGTGCTTTTAATTTAATAGTTAATGAATCATCGTATCACAATATTCCAAAACAAAAAATAGTGCACCAAGGGGTGTGTTATAATTTTATGCTGTCCTTGTATTTTAGAGTTAGTAAAATCAATAATGCTTCACCGTTTCATCCTTATCTTAAAGAATCTTATATCTTTCAAAATGATATAAAAAAAATTATTGGTGCAGATACTAATACCCAGACTGAATATTTAATTGATTTTGAGTTCTTTTGTTGTTTGGAATCTGCTACCATTGAAACAAAACGTTTTCTGGGCTATACGCCTGCCGATCCGCTATTTTGGCTTTCGTATAATAATTATTACAGTCATCATAATAATTTCCTTCATTACTCGAGATTGTACAGAAAAAAAATGATTTATTATAGTTCTTCTAATTTCATAAAGAACTTATACCTTAAAACTAAAGTTTATCAGTATCGTTTGCGAACTATGAAAATAACAAAAAGAAATAGTAATTAGAAACAAAACATGACTGTAAAAGTTAATTCTATAATATTTATTTTGCATGGTGGGTTATGTCTTTTTTATTAAGCCACCTATAAAAATATGTACTAACTTTACACCCATTGTTCACTTAATATTATAAAAATTTATGGACTTACATGATGTGTATATTGTTTCGGCAGTTAGAACGCCGATCGGATCTTTCGGCGGGGCTCTAAAAGATGTTTCTGCCATTCAATTGGGTAGTGTCGTTGTCAAGGAGGCTGTCCAAAGGGCGGGTATTCAATCGTCAGATGTTGAAGAGCTTATTATGGGTTGTGTATTACAAGCTAATTTAGGACAAGCACCTGCTCGACAAGTTTCTAAAAATGCGGGTTTATCGGATGCGGCCGTTTGTACAACTATTAATAAGGTTTGTGCGAGTGGCTTGAAATCTATTGCTTATGGTATGCAAGCAATTCAGTTGGGGCAAGCAAGTGTCGTAATCGCTGGTGGTATGGAGAATATGTCTCAAGCACCCTATTATGCTCCGCAGATGCGTTGGGGTAACAAATACGGGCATGTGCAGTTTTTGGATAGTCTTGCTAAGGACGGCCTAACGAATGTTTATGATGGTTGCTCAATGGGTAAGATCGGGGAGCTTTGTGCTAAAAAGCATGCTATTGATAGACAAATGCAAGATGATTATTGTGTAGAAAGTTATCGTAGAAGTCAACAAGCTATTAACGAAGGAAACTTTAAAGATGAAATAGTTGATATAACCGTATCGCAAGGTAAACAAACAGTTGCTGTAAATCAGGATGAGGAACCATTTAAAGTTAACTTTGATAAGTTGAAGATATTGAAGCCTAGTTTTGATGAACAAGGAACAATAACAGCCGCCAATTCGGCATCGATGAATGACGGGGCGGCCGCCGTGGTATTAATGAGTAAAGAAAGAGCACAGAAATGGGGTATCAAACCCTTAGCAGTTATCAGGGCTACCGCCGATGTAGAACAAGCTCCTGAATGGTTTACAACAAGCCCCGCCACCGCAATAACCTTGGCTTTAAAACGAGCCAGCATCCAACAATCGGCTGTGGATTATTTTGAAATTAATGAGGCTTTTTCAGTTGTAAGCATCGCTAATATGAAATTGTTGAATATTGATCATAAAAAGCTAAATGTACATGGCGGTTCTGTTGCGTTAGGACATCCTTTGGGTTGTAGTGGTGCTCGAATATTGGTTACTTTAACCCATCTGCTCAACCAGCGGAAAGGAAAGTATGGTGTTGCTGGTATTTGCAATGGCGGGGGCGGAGCGTCTGCAATGGTTATTGAATCGTTGATATGATGGAAACTGATTATAAGAAAATTATCAAAGATACCGCTGTTCGTTTGGGCTTTGATTATTGCGGTGTTGCAATAGCGGCTTTTTTAGAGGATGACGCAAAACGATTGGATAAATGGCTATCTCAAGGATTACATGGTACTATGAGTTATATGGAACGCTACTTCGATTTACGGGTGAATCCAAAGAAATTAATGCCTTCTGCTCGTTCGGTGATTACCTTGTTGAAAAATTATTATCCCGCTCAATTGCAAAAAAATAACGCCCCAAAGATTTCTAAATATGCCTATGGTAAAGATTATCATTTTGTTATTAAACAACAATTGAAGATTTTTTTGACAGATTTACAAGATCAGATCGGTTCATTTGAAGGTCGCGGATTTGTTGACTCAGCTCCAGTTTTGGAAAGAGCTTGGGCTGTTAAGAGTGGATTAGGCTGGGTAGGAAAAAATGGTAATTTGATTACGCCAAAAACAGGGTCGTTTTTTTTTATTGCAACCTTAATTACTGATTTGCCCTTGCTCGCTGATACACCTTTTGTACATGATTTTTGTGGTACCTGTAATCGTTGCGTCGATGCTTGTCCTACGCAAGCTATTCTTCCTAATAAGGAAATTGCAGCTAATCAATGTATTGCCTATTTTACTATAGAACTGAAAGATCTTTTACCGTCTTATGAGGTCAAAGAAAAATTGAACAACTGGATGTTTGGCTGTGATATTTGTCAGGACATTTGTCCATGGAATAGATTTGCAAAAGCTCATGAAGAAGAACAGTTTACCCCTATTCCCGAAATCCTTAATTTATCTACTCAGGAGTGGCAAGAAATGACTAAGGAAATATTTAATAAAGTATTTAAAAAGTCGGCTTTGAAGCGTGCAAAATTTGATAAAATAAAAAATAATTTAAGATGATACCAAACAGAACCATTATTGAAAGGGACCAAGCTATGCTATGGCACCCTTACACAACCCAAAAAGGTTATTTAGTTCCTATCGCTCTTACGCAAGCTAAGGATACGCTGTTATATGATAGTAATGGAAAACAGTATATTGATGCTATTAGTAGCTGGTGGGTAACACTGCACGGGCATTCAAATGCTTTTATTGCTGAGGCGGTGTATAAACAAATGCTCACCCTTGCCCATGTTAGTTTTTCTAATTTTACTCATGAACCCGCTGTCGATTTGGCAGAAAGTCTTCTGCATATATTGCCCCCGAATATGAGTAGAATTTTTTATTCTGATAACGGTAGTACCGCAGTAGAAGTGTCCGTAAAAATGTGTTTACAATATTGGTGGAATCAAAATACACCAGCAACACGGAAAAGAAAAAAAATCGTTGTTTTAACAGATAGCTATCATGGTGATACTTTTGGTTGTATGAGTGTTAGTGAAAAAAGTACCTTTACGCATGCTTTTCAAGATTATCTTTTTGAAGTAATACAGTTGCCGAGACCCGATACGCATACAATTCAAGATTCTATTAACCTGTTAAAACAGCAGGCTGATAATATCGCCGGCTTTATTTATGAACCTTTAATTCAAGGTGCCGGTGGTATGAAAATGTATGATGCATCTTTGCTACAGGAACTGTTGCTTGTTTGTAAACAACTGAATATTATTTGTATCGCTGATGAGGTAATGACAGGGTTTGGGCGAACTGGTAAATTATTTGCTAGTAGCTATATGGCTGAACAACCTGATATTATTTGCTTAAGTAAGGGGTTAACAGGCGGGTATCTGCCTTTAGGAGTAACGGCTTGTACTCATGCTATTTATAAACCTTTTTTTACAGATGATAGAACGAAAACATTTTATCATGGGCACTCTTTTACGGCTAATCCTGTTGGCTGTGCCACTGCTTTAGCTAGCTTAACTTTGTTGAGAAAAGAGGAAACAATGCGTAATATTGAGCGGATAAAAGGTGGAATCGAAAAAATGGTTGATTGGTTGAAGGCCGATCAATCATTGCCATTTATTAATGTTCGTAGCATAGGGACAATTCTGGCTTTTGAAGTTGCTGACAGTAATCATAACTATTTGAATCCCATAGCCCCCAAAATTACTGCCGGTGCTTTAGCCGACGGCGTGTTTATTAGACCTTTAGGTAATACCGTTTATTTAATGCCTCCTTATTGTATTACTGATGATGAATTAAATCGTGTTTTTGAATGTTTTAAGAAGATACCTGTTTATTTACAAAAGTGATCTTTTATACCACTGGGATGGTGATTCAGTTTTTTATAATAATTTTATTTTTTTATTGAGACTGCTTATATTAATTTCTATATTTTTTAAATAACGCATGATGTTTGATAATTTTCCTAAAATTATTTTGTCTTCCCAATCGCCACGGCGAAAAGACTTATTAGCAAGGGCTGGTTTGCAGTATGAGGTTCTTGAAATATCAATTGCAGAAGATTATCCTCATACCTTACCGCTTCAAGAAATTCCTGTTTTTATAGCGAGAAAGAAAATGCAAGCGACGCGTAATTATATTATTCAACGATATCCTGAAAAAATAAATCATATTATATTGGTTGCTGATACACTTGTAATGCTGCATGATCAAGTACTTGGTAAACCGAGTAATAAAGATGCGGCAAAGAAAATGTTACTGGGACTTAGTAATCAAACCCATCAAGTTATCACCGGTGTTTCTATCACTTATGGTGATCGTGTTAGCGAATTTTCCGAAGTGACTGAAGTAACATTTGGCGAACTTAATTCGCAACAAGTTGAATATTACATCGATTTGTTTAAACCCTTCGACAAATCAGGTAGCTACGGTATTCAGGAATGGATTGGCTTGGTCGGTATTAAAAAAATAAATGGGGATATCAATAATGTTATCGGTTTGCCTGTGTATAGCGTAATGGTTGAGTTGCAGAAAATAATAAACTGAATGATAGGAGGGCACAACTGTTGTTTTATTCTGTTTCATTTTCTGATATAATTTTTTTTTAATGATAATTTTTTTTAATGTAACTTGGCAGATTATTATTATTACTATTATGATGATTTTTTTAGGTCTTATGTTATTGGGGGGCTTGTGTTTTGTTTTCTTTTTCGCACTGCTCCGTTTTTTTTATAACCTTTAGGGGCATGTATTTTTTTTATCAGATGCCTTATCTTATACTTATGCATACTTAAGGGTGTTCTCAAAAATACCTTATTGTTCAGCTTAAAATTACAGATTTATGACTTATATGTTGTTTTTATTGGCGGTGTTGCTGTTGATTTTTCACTTCTATATTTTGTTAAATCCAGAAAAATTTTAAAATGAATAGTGAACTTTTTGGGGTTATTGTAACTTTTTTAGTGTCCGTTGCGTTGGCTATTCCTTTAGGTAAATACATGGCTAATGTTTATTCGGGAAAGAAAACATTCCTTGATTTCTTATTTAACGGCATCGAAAATTTTTTTTACAAATTATCGGGGATTAATGCACAGGAGGCATTGTCATGGCGACAAAACTTGTATGCCTTTTTAGTTCTTAATTTAGTTTGGTTTATCTATGGTTTTGTTGTTCTCAATTTTCAAACATCCTTGCCACTCAATCCTGATCATATCGCCCCCGATGCTTTAAGTCCTATTGCTGCATTTAATACAACCATAAGTTTTTTGGCTAATTGTAATATCCAAAATTATACAGGTACTACGCAGTTGACTTATTTTTCGCAAATATTTGTTCTTTCATTTTTTCAGTTTGTAACTTCTGCTGCCGGATTAGCCATTGGGGTTCTGATATTCAAATCGGTTGTTAATCGATCTACCAATAATTTGGGTAATTTTTATTATTACTTTGTTAGATCTTGTACGCGTATATTATTCCCAATTTGTTTAGTCGTTGCGATCTTGCTGATGTGGCAGGGTGTACCCATGACATTTAAGGATCACGGTACGATTAAAACATTAGAAGGTGTAGTACAAACAGTAGCTCGGGGACCAGTTGCTGGCTTTTTAGCAATCAAACAAATAGGTGTTAATGGCGGTGGATGGTTTGGACCTAATAGTGCCCATCCTTTTGAAAATCCAACCTATTTTACGAATACTATTGAACTAATTAGTATATTTTTAATTCCCATGGCATTTGTTTTTGCATTTGGTTTTTTTGTTAACCAAAAAAAGTTTGCGGCGATGATCTTTGGGGTGATGACTTTCGGTACACTGTTGTTATTAGTACCTAGCCTGTTTTTTGAATCCAAAGGCAATACTTCCATAGATAAAAAAATAGGGGTAGCACAAGTACATGGTAGTACGGAAGGCGTTGAAACAAGATTCGGGGCACTATCAACATCTTTTTGGGCTATCACTACTACGGCTGTATCTAATGGTTCTGAAAATGGTGCCATTGACAGTTTGCACCCAATAACCATCACTTCTGCCTTACTTGCTATGATGATCAATGCTTTATTTGGCGGTGCCGGTGTTGGTTTTATGTATTACTACATGTTCATTATTATATCTATCTTTGTCGCCGGTTTGATGGTCGGTCGGTCGCCTGAATTTATGGGCAAAAAAATTGAGGCAAAAGAAATGAAAATCGCTGTTATTGTTATTTTATTGCATCCTTTATTGATATTGGTTCCTACGGCATTAACTACTTTTGTTTACTCTTTGAATACTGATGCATATCAGCATGCTTGGTTTATTAATCACGGTTATCACACATTTACCGAAATTTTATACGCCTATTCATCTTCAACCGCTAATAACGGAAGTGCAATGGGGGGCGTTAACTATGGACTTGACTATTGGAATATGACTACTGCAATTGTCATATTGCTGAGCCGATATATTCCCATTATTGGTGCTGTTGCAGTTGCCGGATCTTTAGCAACAAAAAAATATATACCCACCTCCGCGGGCACTTTAGCAGTTGATTCGGCTACTTTTTCCGTAATTGTATTTTCTATTATGGTTATTGTCGCCGCATTGTCTTTTTTTCCAGCTTTGGTACTAGGTCCTTTCGCTGAATTTTTTACTTGTCATTAGAGCATTATACTTATAATTTATTATGAAAGAAACCGCTATGTTTACTAGGGATCAGTTAAAGGAAGCCATGAAGGAAGCCGTAATTAAATTCCATCCCTTTAAAATGTTGTCAAACCCCGTTATGTTTACCGTTGAAGTCGGTAGCATGATCATGCTTATTATTACATTATTGAGTGGGATATCTGCACATAAGGCAGATGTGGGTATTCTTGGACCATTTGGTTTTAATTTGGCTGTTACAATTATTTTGATAGCAACGGTATATTTTGCTAATTTTGCCGAAGCAATAGCGGAGGCCAAAGGAAAGGCACAGGCTAACTCTTTGCGACAATCGCGCGAGGATACGCCCGCAAAAGTTCTTAATAAAGATGGATCAATAACCATTACTTCAAGTGCATTACTTAAAAAAGGTGATGTATTTGTTTGTAGTGCCGGTGATCCAATTCCTATGGATGGTGAAATTATTGAGGGATTGGCAACGGTGGACGAAAGTGCTATTACGGGCGAAAGTGCACCAGTAATTCGTCAATCCGGAGGCGATAAAAGTTCTGTTACCGGGGGGACAAAGGTGTTGTCTGATAAAATTAAAGTTTTGGTAACGGTCGTACAAGGACAAACATTTTTAGATAAAATGATCGCACTTGTTGAAGGTGCCGACAGAAAAAAAACACCCAATGAGATCGCTTTGTTAATCTTGTTGTCCGGATTTACAATTATGTTTATTTTGGTTACCCTAACACTATACTTTTTTGCCTCTTATGCTCATACCAATATCTATATAGCATCTTACTTAGCTTTGTTTGTTTGTTTGATTCCAACAACAATCGGTGGTTTATTGTCTGCCATAGGTATAGCAGGTATGAATAGAGCCTTGAAGTCGAATGTTATTGCAAAATCTGGTAAGGCAGTTGAAACAACCGGGGATGTGGATACTATTTTATTGGATAAAACCGGTACAATAACCATCGGTAATAGAAAGGCTACTAATTTTTATCCGGTTAATAATGTTGATAAGGATTATTTGGTTAGACGTAGCGTTTTAAGTTCGATGATAGATGATACGCCAGAGGGTAAATCAATTATTGAGTTATCAGGTATGGATCCATTGACTTTTAAAGTTGATAATCCGAGATTTATTAAGTTTACAGCTGAATCTAAATCTTCCGGAGTTGATTACACCGATGCTGATGGAAAGCAAATTAGCATTAGAAAAGGGGCATTTGATGCCATGAGAAAAATTTGTATGCTTGCCGGTAATGACTTTCCACCTAAGTTGGAGGAGTATGTTAATCTTATTGCATCTAATGGTGGTACACCGTTGGTTGTTGCTGAAAATCAAAAAGCACTCGGTGTTATTGAATTGCAAGATATTATTAAGCCCGGTATTCAAGACCGATTTTTGAGATTGCGTAATATGGGTGTTAGAACCGTTATGGTAACCGGGGATAATCCCTTGACAGCAAAGTATATTGCTACGAAAGCAGGTGTCGATGATTATATAGCGGAAGCTAAACCAGAAGATAAATTAGCATATATCAAAAAAGAACAAATGGGTGGTAAATTAGTGGCGATGATGGGTGATGGTACTAATGACGCACCTGCTTTAGCTCAAGCCGATATAGGAGTCGCTATGAATAACGGTACGCAAGCTGCTAAAGAAGCTGCCAATATGGTTGATTTGGATAATGATCCTACAAAACTTATTGAAATAATCGAAGTGGGTAAACAATTGTTAATGACGCGAGGGGCATTAACTACTTTCTCTATTTCTAATGATGTGGCTAAATATTTTGCTATCGTTCCAGCTTTGTTTTTGGCAACCGTGCCTTCTTTAGCAACTCTTAATATCATGCATTTGCATTCTGCTTCTACGGCAATTTTGTCGGCCGTAATTTTTAATGCATTGATTATTCCAGCATTAATCCCCTTGGCACTGAAAGGGGTAACCTATCGCCCTATTGGTGCTGTTGAACTGTTGCGTAGAAATTTTCTTATCTATGGTATTGGTGGTATTATCGTCCCTTTCATAGGAATTAAATTGATAGATATGATTTTAACTTATTTTATATAGGGGTGTTTTTAATTTATAAAATCCAATGATACATTCAGTGTTACAATCTCTTAAGTTATCTCTTTTACTGTTGATTCTTTTGTGTGTAGTTTATACCTTAATCTTGCTCGGATTTGCTCAAGTAATTGCACCTAACCACGGGGAAGGTTCAGTTATTCATTATACAAATAATGCAAATGGGGACAGCTCTTATGGCTTTTATAATATCGGACAAGATTTTACGCAAGATAAATATTTTTGGGGACGACCATCCGCTTCTTATTACAATGCTATGTCGCCATCTGCATCTCAATTGAGCATGACTGATTCTGCTTACCTTGATACATTGAAAATACGTGCAGCGTATTTTTTATCTAAAAACCCCACCGTTTCGTTGAAGGATATTCCCGCTGAGTTGATTACCGCATCCGGTAGTGGCTTGGACCCCGATATACGCGTTGAAAGTGCATTAATACAAGCAAAGCGTGTAGCATCTGCTCGAGGCATTTCTATTGACAAGGTGAATAAACTTATTGAAGATAATACGAGTAAACCATGGCTTGGTTTATTTGGTATTCCTACCATTAATGTTTTGAAACTAAATGTTCAGTTAGATGCATTAAAGTCTTGATGTTGGGTTTGTTCTATAGCACACTATCTATTATTAAGTTTGGTGATGTTTGAACAAATAGATTAAAGCTGTAACATGCCTTGTTATCCAATCTTCGCTGTTAATTATATCAATTTTATCTAACTTCCATCCTTTTTATGATCGCTAAGGTAAAAACTTCTTTTTTTTGTACGGGGTGCGGACATGAAAGCCCTAAATGGATTGGTAAGTGTCCTAGTTGTAATCAGTGGAATACTTTTGTGGAAGAAGTAGTGGAAAAAGAACCAAAGCAACAACAACAGGATTGGAAAGCAGACGCTGGTGGCACTCCTAAAAATAACAACCGCGTAATTTTGTTAGATGATGTTGAAGTGGCTACCAATAGCCGGATTATTACTAATGACGTAGAATTGAATAGGGTATTGGGTGGTGGGATTGTTTACGGAAGTATTATCTTATTTGCCGGCGAACCAGGCATTGGTAAAAGTACTTTGTTATTACAGATTGGATTGCAATTGACTAATAAAAAAATATTGTATATATCTGGTGAAGAAAGTGAGCAACAGATTAAAATGCGTGCAAATAGAATTGATATGCACCATAACCAATTTTATCTGCTCAGTGAAACGAGTGTTGCTGTTATTGTTAAGGAAATTAAATTTATCAAGCCTGATTTGGTCATTGTTGATTCTATCCAAACAGTCTTTAATCCTTTGTTAGAATCTAGTGCTGGTAGTATTACTCAAGTGCGCGATTGTGCGGCTACTTTTCAACGATTTGCAAAAGAAACCAATACGCCTGTTTTTATGATAGGGCATATTAATAAAGAAGGGGTTATTGCAGGTCCTAAAGTATTGGAGCACATGGTTGATGCCGTTTTGCAGTTTGAAGGAGATACACATTTTAATTACAGAATCATTAGAACCCTGAAAAATAGATTTGGCAGTACCTCAGAATTAGGAATTTATGAAATGACCGTAGCCGGTATGCGTGCTGTTGTTAATCCTTCAGAGTTGTTTATTAGTCAAAAACAAGAGTCGTTAAGCGGTAGTGCAATTGCGGTGAGTATGGAAGGACTTAGACCGTTGTTATTGGAAGTGCAGGCATTAGTTACCCAGAGCGCTTATGGGACTTCTCAAAGAACCGTTAATGGATTTGATACCCGAAAGCTACAACTCTTGTTAGCAATTCTGGAAAAGAGAGGCGGATACCAGTTTTTTAATAAAGATGTTTTTTTAAATTTTGTTGGGGGGATTAAAGTTGATGATCCTTCCTTAGATTTAGCCATTGCCGTGGCTTTATTATCATCTTATAAGGATATTGCTATTCCTCCTGATGCTTGTTTTGCTGGTGAAATAGGTCTTAATGGTGTTATTCGTGCTGTCAATCGAATAGAGCAAAGAATCACCGAAGCTGAAAGATTAGGATTTACAAAAATGTATGTTAGTAGTAATCATAAAAATTTACCAAAGAATAAAAAAATAAATCTAATTGCTTTACAAAGAATAGAGGATTTAACCACCATTTTTTGATCAATACTACTGATATGCTTTCTTAATATCAGATATTTATGCCTATTATATTATTTTGAATAGGTGTGCAACTTATTGAATGATTGTGCCAATAGCTTTACCTGTAATAGCTTGTAACAGATTGCCTTTTTCGTTCATATTAAAAACAATAATGGGTAAATTATTTTCCATGCAGAGTGTAAAAGCAGTTGCATCCATAATTTTAAGTTCTTGCTTGATACACTCTTGAAAACTAATTTTATGGTATTGTACAGCGTTTTTATTTTTTTCAGGATCTTCATTATAAACGCCATTTACGCGTGTTCCTTTTAAGATAAGATTTGCTTTTATTTCTATTGCTCTTAAAACACTAGCTGTATCTGTTGTAAAATATGGGTTACCAGTCCCCCCTGTAAAAATAACAACACGCCCTTTTTGTAAATGACGAATAGCTTTTCTTCTTATATATGGCTCGGCGAGTTCCTCCATACTAATAGCACTTTGCAATCGAGTAATGACCCCCTGCTTTTCTAAGATTGCTTGCATCGCCATGCCGTTAATTACCGTAGCTAACATACCCATGTAATCACCATGAGCTCTTTCGATACCAGTTTCTGATTCGTTGCTACCCCTGAAGATGTTCCCGCCACCAATAACAATTGCCACTTCAATACCCTGATCAACAACGTCTTTAATATCTTGTGCATATTGCAATAAAGTAGGGTAGTGTAACGGCTCAAAACTTTCACCATTATTACCTAAAAGCGCCTCGCCGGAAATTTTTAGTAAGATGCGTTTGTAAATCACTTTTTTTTATGCAAATAAAAGATTTTTTTTTATACGGTTATGAAAAATATTATTCATGATAATAAACTAAGTTGTATAACAACATTATTCTTTGATCATCTGTCAAAAAGTTTTCATAAATATAAATGAGTTTATATTATCATTATCTCTAGTATGCTCATCTTAATAATAGTATCATATAACTAAACAATTAATTTATCTTTGCAATTATTTGTTTATGATTTACGAAACTTTTGATTACAGAAAAACAGGGTACTTCTCCAGTATTGTAATTGATTATCTGGCAGATCAGTTGCTCGTAGATGATCTGTTTCAATATCATAGAACAATTGAAGGGCTTATACAAAGTATAAATGACAGAAAAAATATACCCTGTGACCGTTTGCGTTTGCAACAATCTTTACTAATAGAATACGAAGATCAGATACTTTCTAATGCTACTAAGTTTAATATAGAATTGTTGGCAGATACCACAACCTTTACGATTACTACAGGGCACCAGACAAATATTTTTATGGGTCCATTGTATGTGATATACAAAATTGCACAGGTAATTAAATTATCAAGGTATTGTACGGACTATTTTGCCGATAAGACTGTTGTGTATAAGTTCGTTCCAGTGTTTTATTTGAGTAGTGAAGATGCCGATCTGTTGGAGTTAGGACATTGTACTTGTTTGGGTGAACTATTTAATTGGGATACAACACAAACAGGGGCGGTAGGGAATATGTTTGTAGATGACAGCTTGATCAGCTTATTAGAAAAACTTGAAAGCAAATGGAAACATTATCCTTATGGTGATGATTTGTCGAACCTTTTGAAACAATCTTACAAAAAAAATGTTACCATTAAAAAAGCTACATTTACTTTGTTGAATAGATTATTTGGTAGTTTTGGTTTAGTAATCCTCACACCTAATAGTTATGCTAAAAAGTCTTTATTACCTATTCTTAAGAAAGATATTGAAAATTCATGTGTTTACAATAGTGTTCAACAAACCATTGCACGCATGAGCCCTCATTACAAACCGCAAGTAAATGGTAGAATGATTAATTTGTTTTATTTAACCAACAATGCACGCGAGCGAATAGAGAAACAATCAGATTATTATCAAACCGTGTCGGGAAGTAGAACATGGACGCACAATGAGTTGCTCGCGGATATGGAGGAATGTACCGATTTTTTTAGTCCTAATGTTCTTTTAAACGCAGCTTTGCACCAAAAAATTTTACCGAATGTTTTAGTAGTAGGTGGTGGTGGTGAATTAGCCTATTGGTTAGAATTGAAGCAAACATTTAATGACCTTGGGGTACATTTTCCCATGTTGGTTCTGCGCAATTCATTTTTATTAATAGATGAAAAAATGAAATCAAAAATGGATAAAATGGATATAACGGCTACCGATTTATTCCTTGCAGACGCTGATTTCATAAAAAAACATACTGCGAAAGAAGTGCCCATATCATTTTTTGAACCTGAAATAAAACTAATTAATGATTTGTTAGATAAGATGGTTGCAAAGTTAACAACACTGGATAAAGGGTTGTTACAATTTGGTATTGGTACGAAGACGAAAATTTTGAATTTAACTTCAGACTTAGATAAAAAAGTATTTCAGTTAGAAAAAAAACAACGAGATCATATTTTAGAAAAATATAAAATTATAAAATCGGCACTTTTTCCAAATGGTCATCTACAAGAACGAGTTGATAATTTTTCATATTACTATGCTCGTTATGGGGACAATTTTATAAAACTCATTATAGATAAATCTGCTGTCTTAGAAGATCAATTTACTATTGTATATTTGCAAAATAATACGAATACTTATGAGTAACCTGTTGAGTGCTAAGGATTTTGGTTTTTCTAATGACATTGCCCAAATTTTATTGTCCACAGATGCTATACGATTAAACTTTGATGAGCCTTTTGTGTGGACGAGCGGTTGGTATGCCCCTATTTATTGTGATAATCGGCGCTTATTATCTTATCCTAAGGAACGAGATATTATTATTTCAAGTTTGGTATTTCTTGCACAGCAATCTTTTAAAGAATTTGATGTTATTGCCGGTGTGGCAACTGCCGGTATTCCTTGGGGTGCACTCGTAGCTGATAGGTTAGAAAAACCATTTATTTATATTCGCTCAACACCTAAGGGACATGGATTACAAAATTTAATTGAAGGATATTATTTAGCTAATCAAAAAATATTAGTGGTCGAGGATTTGATTAGCACTGCTAAAAGTAGTTTGGCAGCTATCGCAGGTGCTATCCAGAATAACTTACAACCTATTGGTGTGTTGTCTATTTTTAATTATGGATTTATACAAGCCCAAATGAAGCTAGATGCAGAACATATTCCGGTAGCATCCTTGCTAACTTTTCATGCATTATTGTCTTTAGCAGTAGAGCAAAAAATAGTCCCGGCAGCATCGTTAACACAAATAAAAGAATGGCAAGATAATCCTGAGAAGTGGCGACAATCATCATTATAGAAAATATTTTGTTATAGTTTATATCTTCCTTTGTCTTTTAATTTTGTGGTTTGGTGTCTGTTAGTGTTATTTTTTTGTTAAATTTGCTTTTTTAGGGCGGTAGTTATTTTTTAATTAGTTTTTTTGTTTGTAGATTGTGGTATAATTTAGTTTTTGTATTAAAGAAATCCTTTGTTATTTTAACATATTAGTTAACTCAATGAAATATAGTTCTACTTTCTTTTATTTGCTTTTTATTTCATTTGTAATTAGTTCGTGTAGTGGTGGTTTTTATGGTTTACCTGATGATGGACAATTACACGGTGTTCCAAGTACGACTAAAAACTTTTTGCGACATCCTTATGGAATGGTCTATATTCCTTCTGGTTTCTTTCATTTAGGTAATAATGACCAGGATGTTGCTTTTTCGATAAACACAAAGAATAGATCCGTGTCTATGGCTGGTTTTTGGATGGATGCTACTGTTATAACCAATGATGAATATAGACAATTCGTCGAATGGGTTGCGGACTCTACTTATGCTATGGCACTCGGCGTTTATAGGGTTTCTAAAGAGGGGGACACAACAATTGATTGGACCAAATATAGAAATACAAGATTTAAGTATAATGATCCAGCTATAATTGAAAAATTGGCACCTTGGGCGTATGAGCCCGAGGAAAGATTAAACCCTAATGTTTTGGAGTTAAATCCTACTAAATTGATATTTACAACGAAATATTTTGATTTAAAAGCTGCGGCTGCTGTTAGACCCGCCTATAGTGTTAACCGAGCTAAGTTTATAGTGAAAGTATCTGAAAAAGTATATCCAGATACACTTTGCTGGATGCGTGATTATACATATTCTTACAATGAACCAATTGCAAAGAGGTACTTCTCACACCCTTCTTACGGAAATTATCCTGTCGTGGGTGTAACATGGAAGCAAGCGAGTGCTTTTTGTTATTGGCGATCTAATTATTTAGAAAAATATTTGCGAAAGATTAATTATGCTAATGAAACCGAATATAGGTTACCAACCGAAACAGAATGGGAATACGCTGCTCGGGGTGGTAGGGACCAAAGTATGTATCCATGGGGTGGACCTTATCTTAGAAACAAAAAAGGATGTTTGTTAGCTAACTTTAAACCAGGTCTTGGTAATTATGCTGAAGATGGAGGGCTGTACACCGTTCGTGCTGATGCTTATTGGCCTAATGATTATGGACTTTATAATATGGCTGGTAATGTTTCACAATGGACATCTACTTATTTCCATGAGGCTGCTTACAGTTTTTATCATGATCTAAATCCAGACCTACAATATTCATCAAGTGAGAATGATTTGCCTAGAATGAAGAGAAAGGTTGTTAGAGGTGGGAGTTGGAAAGATATAGGCTATTATTTACAGTGTGGTACAAGAACTTTTGAGTACCAAGATTCAGCTCGTTGTTATATTGGCTTTAGATGTGTTATAGACTTGGTAGCTCCTACTAATCCTTAATTTTCAATTTAAAAAATTTAATTTGTTTTGACTTTTTATAAAAAATTTAATTAATAAATAATAAAATGAGTAGTGTAAAAATTAATCCTAAAGTTAGTAAGTACTTAGACATTTTCGTTTCTGGTGCTGCCGCCCTGGTTATTTGGGGTGCTTTGCAGAAAATTTTGCATACCCCATCTGCAAATTTGTGGCTTAAAATAGGTTTAACCTGTGAAGCACTAATATTTGCTATTTATGCACTTTTATATATTATTAGCCCGTTAGCAGATGATTCGGGAAGTTTAGGGCAACCAAATGTTTCGCATGGACACGCACATGCTGCACCACAGGGTAATAATGCACAAAATCTAAATACACTCCTTGATGGTGCTGGTATTACAAATGAGAATTTATCAAAGTTGAGTCATAATTTTCATTTATTAACTGCAACTACTGAAAAAATTGCTGATGTTAGTCATGCTGTTGCGAATACTGCTGATTATGCCCGCAAGGCAAAGGATGCCGGGCACGCTTTTGATACCATGAAGGATACTTTAAATCAAGTAAGTACTACCATTAATACGGTAGCTTCAATGGATAAAGGTTTTAAAAGTTTTGCGGAGCAAGTGCTGTCTGTAAATAAAAATTTGTCGGCATTGAATACGGTGTATGAAATGGAATTACAGGAAAATAATAATCATATTAAATCTTTGAGTAAGTTTTATGGGCAATTGGATAAGGTAGCTCAGTCTTTTGCAAGTACTGCCGAGGATGCATTGAAGGCTAAAAATCAAATGACTGCCTTGACAGAAAATTTGACTAAGTTGAATAGTATTTATGGAAATATTATTTCTGCAATGCAAACAACCAATAAGCATTAGTGATAGTATAATCATAGTCTTTCGAGTTCAGTTCTTAATAATTTTTTATATAGTTAGCTAAAAAATAAAAAAAATGTCTTTACCAGAAGAGCCAAGGCAGAAAATGGTCAACATTATGTATTTAGTTCTAACAGCTTTGTTAGCCCTAAATGTTTCTGCGGAAGTTTTAAACGCATTTAGAACTCTAAATAAGAG
The DNA here is from genome assembly GCA_030053995.1 of Phycisphaerales bacterium. Taxonomy (GTDB): domain Bacteria; phylum Bacteroidota; class Bacteroidia; order Chitinophagales; family Chitinophagaceae; genus JASGCP01. Next base: position 15,064 of record JASGCP010000002.1, on the reverse strand, counting down.
TTTGGAAAATTCGAATGCACTTATTGATGTTTCGAATAAGAATATTATGGATGTTTTTAATAAAAAATTAAATGACAATAAATCTAAAGCTAAAGCTTTAGAATGGTACCCCTACGCTAAAAAGATTGCCGATAATTCAGACTCAGCTTATAATTATATAGAAAGGTTGAAATTGCAATTGAAGGTTGAGGCAGGCGGAACAAAAGTTAATCCTATTGGTAATAAGGAACCTTATGCCAATTATAGAGGAGATGATTTAGATGCGGCGACTAGAATGTTTGTAAGTTTTGGTGAAAATAGTAATTCTAAACCAGGAGGTGATATACTATTGAAACATTTAACTGATTATGTTAATTCTGTCAAAGCAATAGAAACGCAACAACCTTCTTTAAAAGGTGAAATAGAATCTAAAATTAGAGTTAATTTAGAAGTTCCTGTATCAGAAGAGGGTAAGGAATCTACGCCTAGTTGGGCAACTTCATATTTTAGGCTTACGCCAGCAATTGCTGCTTTAGCAATCTTAACAAAGTTTCAAAATGATATTAGAAATACTGAAGGTGATTTGTTAGGATATTTTCTTAAAAAAGTAGGCGAAGTTGATTTTATTATAGATCAATATGCTGGTATTGCCTATCTAAACTCAGAAGTGCTTCTACCTGGTTCACCTCTTGTTGTTAAGGCTGGTTTAGGTGCTTTTAGCAAGTCGGCTAAACCATCTATTTATGTGAACGGTAACTTGGTATCTGGAGAGCAAGATGGAATACCAACTTATTCGACAGTCGCCGAGTCCACACCTGGTAATTACACTAAGAATATAACGATTAAGTATTTTGATCAATTAACAGGTCAACAACAGACTATTAATAAGGTTCTTCGTTATACCGTTGAACAGCCTACATCAGTTTTTGTTAGTGCAGATAAAGTCAAAGTATTATATGTTGGTCTTGATAATCCAGTTTCAATTAGTGCCGGAGCAGAAACAAATGGTGATAAAATATCAGCAACAATATCACAAGGAAGTTTAGAGAAAGTTGCAGGTGGTCAGTATATAGCTCGAGTTAATTATACAGGCATAGCTAAAATTACGGTTAATGTTGACGGACATACTTACACTTTCGCTTTTAAGGTTAAACCTGTTCCGCCTCCAACAGCTCAAATTGGTAGTTTGGCAAGTGGTAAAGTGTCGGCTAATGTATTTAAGTCTCAAGCTGGTGTTAGAGCAGATTTGCAGGATTTTTTATTTGAGGGAATTAAATTTGATGTCGTATCTTATGCACTCGTTTTTTCTGGGAAAGGGTTTGAACAAACGGGACCTGCTTTTGCAACAGTCAGTGGGGCTTATTTTGATTCTGATGCCAAAGATTATATGGAACGATGTCGAGCAGGAAGTAGTGTTATATTAACGGATGTTGTAGTTAAGGGTCCTGGTGGAACAAAAAAATTAGAAGGTGCAGTTGCTTATTATCTCATACCTTAGCTTTAAACTTATATCAATTTCCTGCTTATGAAGTTTAGTTTTAAAATATTATCTTTTATAGTTCTTTTATCGATCTATTCAGATTTGTTATTAGGTCAAAATATTAAGCTAGATACCGTAGTTGTACCAACAAAAGGAAATGATTTTGCCAAACCTTTAAGTATATCGCTCCGTCCTGATGATGCTACTAATGATGAAACTAATAAAATTAGAGAACGTAATGTGTTACCTTATCAAAATGTTCGCGATGAGGATGCTATTTACAAACAAAGGATCTGGCGGGTAATAGATTGTAGGGAAAAAATAAATCAACCCATGTCTTATTTAGGGCTTCATTATGGCGGTGACCAACGCCTTTTCTCAATTATTTATCGTGCTATTATGGCCGGGGATGTTGTAGCTTTTGAAGATGATCGATTTACTTTGCCTATATCATTGGAAAAGTTTACTAAAAATTATTCTGGGGGCTGGGATACACTTTTAGTTCGTGGTGATCTGGAAAATCCAGATAGAATTACAGGTGTTCAGATTAGAGAGATTGAGTTTCCCGTTGACTCTGTTTATAGATTTCAATTAAAAGAGGAGGTTTTTTTTGATAAGGCGACATCTAGATTATATACAAGAATATTAGGTATTGCTCCTATGATGCCCCCAATGTTTAATGGACGTATAATAGAAGGTGTCCCTACTGAACCATTTCCTAGATTTTGGGTGTATTACCCTGATATAAGAGCAACATTAGCTAAGTACACTGCTTATAACCCACAAAATTGGAACTCTACAATGACTTGGGAGGATGTCTTTGAAGCTAGATATTTTAGTAGCTATATTGTTAAAACAACTTTAGATAATCCTAATGATCTCCCATTAAAAGAGACTATCAAAGATCCTTTATTTAGACTTTATCAAGGTGAAAAAATTAAAAATAAGATATTTAATTACGAACAAGGTCTTTGGTCATATTAAGTTCTTTTTATACTGTTTATCAATTATGGTAATTTTTCATTAATCATACCAATATAGTTTTGGATTTTATGTTGTAGTTTTATATCGGTATTTTGGGGCTTATAAACTAATTGTACTTACTTGTTTTCTTTACACTACGGGGTAGATAATATTTTTTTTAAAATGAATGGTAGTTATTATAAAATACTGTTGTTTGTTTCTATTTTTCTTTATAGTGTTGTATTTTCTTTTGCATCTTCCAATTTTAAGTATCGTTTTTTAAATAATGGTTCTCAGGACTGGAAATATTATTTTGGGATTAATTTTTCAAGTTCTTATTCTGCATTAGCTATTAATCCATCAAACAAGTTTAATACGACAGACTCTTTAGCAAATATAACCCAGTCCCCTAATTATGGTTTTGGTCTTGGGCTGACCGGTACACTCAGGATTTTTAAGAAGTTATTTATTAGAACAAACCCTGAGTTGATATTATCAAATGGTTATAATTTATTATTTCAGGTAAAAAATACGAAAACCGGCACTTTTTCATTTTTAAAACAAAAAATTAATTCTAACCGTTTTGTTTTTCCGATAGATTTTAAATACGCATCAGATCGGATTGGCAATTTTAACTTGTTTGTGTTGGCGGGGTGTAAATATTATGTTGATTTGGCAAGCAACGCTAAGAGTAGAAATACGATTGAATATATACAACTTAAGTCATCTGGTTTTTTATTAAGTACAGGTTTAGGATTTAGTTTTCATTTACCTTTTGTTACACTATCACCTGAAGTAAATTTTAGCTATGGCGTATCAAATATTATCCGATCTGATGTGAATTCTTTTATCGCTAATTCTATAAATAGTGTATATCCTAGAACTGTTTCTTTTACTTTGTTACTAGAAGATTAATATTTTATTTATGCGTACACAAGACTTGCTTAACTTAATTCTTACTAAAAGAAATTTTTTACTGGTAGGATTAGATTCTGATATAGATAAATTACCTAAACATTTTAGTAGAAAACCTAGTTCTATTTTAGACTTTAATCGTTCTATTATTGAAGCAACGCGTAATTACTGTATAGGATATAAGATTAATACAGCTTTTTATGAGTCTTTAGGCTCTGCCGGTATTAAAGTTTTGGAAGAGACTTTATCGCTTATTCCATCGGGTTATTTTACTATTGCTGATGCTAAAAGGGCTGATATTGGTAATACTTCTAAGCATTATGCAAAAACTTTTTTTGAGACTATGTGTTTTGATGCAGTTACGGTAGCACCTTATATGGGTTATGATAGTATTGAACCATTCCTTGTTTATACTAATAAACATACTATTGTATTAGCTTTAACTTCTAATTTGGGTGCTCACGATTTTCAAATGTTGTCTCTGCAATCGATACAAAATAAAGAAATATATTTATTTGAGTATATTCTTGAAAAGGTATCCCAGTGGACTACCGCGAATAATTTGATGTTTGTAATTGGTGCCACGCAATTAGATTTTATAGATAGGGTAAGGCGTTGCGTACCAGAACATTTTCTTTTAGTGCCTGGTATTGGTGCTCAAGGAGGTGATTTTGATGAACTATGTCACCGGGCAATTCATCCATCATTAGTTAGTTTATTAACAGCTGTGAGTAGGGATATTATTTTTGCAAGTAATGACCATAATTTTGCAGAGATGGCTCATGATCGGGCTAAGTTGTATCAACAAAAGATGGAGCAGATACTACAGCAGATTAATCTGGTTGTTTGATTTTTTTGTAACCCGCTATTCAGATTTCAATTGCAATAAATAGGCTCTTATAAAGCCATCCAGTTCACCATCTAAAACAGGATTGACATTACCAACTTCAAAATCTGTGCGATGATCTTTAATCATTTTATAAGGATGAAGAACATAACTTCTAATTTGGCTACCCCATTCTATTTTTTTCTTAGAAGCATTGGTTACATTTTTTTCGGCTTGTTGTCTTTCTAGCTCTTTTTCGTATAAGCGACTTTTTAGTAATTGCATCGCGATTTCTCGGTTTTCCCCTTGCGTTCTTGATTGTTGGCATTCTACGATTAAACCTGATGGTATATGTTTCAGTCGAACGGCAGTCTCTACTTTGTTGACATTTTGTCCCCCCTTACCACCACTTCGATAAAATTCCCATTCTATATCTGCTGGGTTGATATTAATTTGAATAGTATTATCTATTAATGGATAAACAAATACACTAGCAAACGAGGTATGGCGCCGAGCATTGCTGTCAAACGGTGATATGCGCACTAATCTATGTACGCCATTTTCCGATTTCAGTAAACCGTAAGAAAATTGTCCTTCAAATTGTAATGCAGCTGATTTAATGCCGGCACCATCGCCACTTTGATAACTAATTTCTGTTACTTTCCACCCTTTTTTTTCTCCATACATCCTATACATACGGAGTAGCATTTCTGCCCAATCTTGGCTTTCAGTTCCGCCGGCACCTGGATTTATTTGAACGATTGCCGGTAACATATCTTCAGGTTTATAAAGAGAGCTGAGTAATTCAACATCTTCAATTTTATGCAACGCTTTTTCGTAAGCATCCTGAGTTTCTTTTTCAGTAGCTTCGCCCCCTTTATAAAAGTCAAATAATAAAATAAAATCATCAACTAATTTTTGCGTATCCTCATATAGTTGCGTCCAATATTCATTTGACTTTATTTCCTTCATAATGTCCGTTGCTCGCTTGAAATCATCCCAAAATCCTGCTGACATCGATAGTATTCTGCTGTTTTCTAATGCTTGTGCTCTTTTATCGACTTCAAAGAAAACCCCGAAGGGTAGATAAGCGGTAGTTTATTTTTTTTATTTGTTCTTGTGTCATAAATCTATAAAATTATGTTTATTTGTGTGAAATGTTCTATATGAAACGATCGGTAATAATTGTTGCAGGCGGGGAAGGTAAGCGCATGAATACTGCTGTGCCTAAGCAATTTATAAAAATCAATAAAAAATACTTACTTGTTTATAGTGTGCTTGCATTTTTAAAAGCATACAAAGATATTAAAATAATTGTGGTTTTGCATCGAGATTATTTACACTTATCGGCGAATATTAAAAATCAGATACCTTTAAAGCATACTAAGCAGGTTTATTTTGTTGTGGGTGGGAAGACAAGGTTTCATTCTGTTAAAGCAGGGTTACAGCTTGTAGAGTCGCCTTCTGTTGTTTTTATTCATGATGCCGTTCGTTGCCTTGTTTCTCCAAGTTTAATTATTCGGTGTGGTAACATGGCTATGCGTTACAAATCGGCAATTCCGATAATACCGGTTGCCGATAGTGTTCGTTTACAAGTAGGGCAGGGTGGAAAAATGCGGGTAGTCGATCGTAATAAGTTATGGTGTGTTCAAACGCCACAAACTTTTCATACTGATGTACTAATGCCTGCTTACAAACAACGATATAAAAAATCAATAACGGATGATGCTATGGTGGTGGAGCAAACTGGCCATTCTTTACATTTCTGTACTGGGGAAAAAAACAATTTGAAAATCACTTTTCCAACCGATTTTTATATTGCCCAATATTTTATACGGTTACTAAAAAAATAATTTTAAAGTTTTATTCTTTCTTACTTAAAATTGATTGTTGCTTAAGTCTTTTGTAAAAACTGCACTTAGGTGCCACCTTAATTTTCTAAGAGCGATTATTTATTTTTGTATGTAAAAAGTCGCGTACTTGTGGGTGCAAAAAGGATGAAGTATCGCCTCCGTACTTAATGATATCGAATATTGTGGTTGATTGTACATGAATTAAATGGCTATCAGCAGGTAATAATATGGTTGTAAGTTCTGGGGCTAATTGTTTGTTTGTTTGCGATATTTGGTACTCATATTCAAAATCTGTAAAACTTCTAACACCTCTTACGATGTACTTTATGTTATTGGCTCTACAAAATTCACTAGTCAGTCCATTAAAAAAAGTGCAACTAATTTTAGGGCTTGATTTAAAAACAAGTTCGCATAGATGTTTTCTATCTTCAATACTTAGCCAGTGGCTTTTTTGGCTATTTACACCGATGCCGATAATTACTTTATCAAATAGTGGTAGTATTTTATCAACTATAGAACTATGTCCTAATGTTATTGGTGAGAAGCTACCGGGTAAAAGTGCTGTATGATTCATGTTGAAGACTATTTTGTGTTTACGGCTATTGGGGAACCTGAGAAAAGATAAATAACGCCCATTCTTATGGCGACACCATTTTCAACTTGATCTAAGATGATAGATTGTTCACTATCAGCTATGTCACTGTCTATTTCTACACCTCTATTAATTGGTCCGGGGTGCATGATAACAATTTCTTTATCTATTCTATGGAGTATATTCTTTTTGATTCCGTATGATAGATTATACTCGCGCAGTGAGGAGAACAAAGGTTGATTTTGTCGTTCTAATTGAATACGCAAAACATTAGCTACATCACACCAACGCAATGTTTTTTCCAAATCGTATTCTATGTGAATAAGCGGGAATGCTTCTTTTAAATATTTCGGAAGTAAGGTAGGTGGGGCACAAATCATAACCTCAGCACCCATTTTCGTGAGTAAATAAATATTACTGGGGGCAACGCGGCTATGAAGTATATCGCCAATAATAGCCACTTTAACACCTTCAATTTTGCCAAATTTTTCTTGAATGCTATAAGCGTCTTGCAAGGCTTGTGTAGGATGCTCGTTTGTACCATCTCCAGCGTTAATAATGATCGCATTGGTTTGTTTAGCAAGAAAATGAGGAACACCACTTGCACTATGACGAACAACAACCATATCAACCTTCATACGCAATATATTCTTTACGGTATCCAACAAGGTTTCACCCTTAGCACTAGAGGAGCCACTGGTAGTGAAATTGATAATAGAAGCACCGAGTCGTTTTTCTGCTAATTCAAATGATATACGCGTTCGGGTAGAGTTTTCATAAAAAAGGTTTACAACGGTTAGGTCTCTTAGGGAAGGCAATTGCTTTGATACTCTTTGTAATATTTCTTTAAAGTGTGTACTTGTTTGCAAAATAGTTTGGATGTCATTGATAGACAAATCTTTAATTCCCAACAAGTTTTTCTGAGTTAACTGCATAAAAATTGAGCGACTGTGTTTATTTTATATTAATACGACTTCATCTTTATTATCCGTTTCTTTCCAAAGAACCTTTACTTTTTGCGAATTAATGGTATCTATTTCTTTGCCAACATAGTCTGGTTGTATAGGATATTCTCGCCGAAACCGCCGATCAATTAATATACATAGTTCTACTTTTTTAGGGCGGCCAAAATCTAACATAGCATCTAAGCCCGCACGAATGCTCCGCCCAGTAAATAATACATCATCAATAAACACGACTCTTTTATCATCTAAATTATGGGCAATACTTGTTTGATTTGGTAAGTGTAGTGCTTGTCTAATATCATCTCTGTAAAAGGTGATATCTAATTTCCCGTATAAAGCTGATTTAGGGTATTGCATGCCGTTAATTTCTTTTATTATTCTTTCTGCAAAAATACCGCCTCTTGGTTGTAATCCAATAAAAACGGTGTTTTCAATGTCTTCCGTTTTATAATTTTCCATAAGCTGAAAGGCTAATCTTTTAATCATTAAATTTATTTGATTAGCTTTTAGAATCGTTTTCATATCTGGTTGTTATAAAGATAACTTTCATACCCACCGCAAAGTTATGTTTTTATTGTATTATTAATTTTATTTTCAATGAATCGGCTGAAAATAGCTTATGATATTTTATTAATTTATGTTGCGTTAAGACTAATCGGTGCAAGATCATTTTATAAGTGCTTGTTTTTTGAAAAAACATTCAAAAATTTCCGTGCTATTGATTCCAGTATTTCGATCTAAAACAAACAAAGTTTTATGCTACAATTTAAGTCCAATTGAGCATTATTTGATCTATAATATTTTAAACTTTAGTGTTGTTAAAAAGCTTGTGCCATTAATATTAAAGTGTGCACCGTCATAAGTTGTGATGCCAATTCGACCATTAAAGGTAATAGCATTTTTAATATCTCGCTCATTGTACCCTTGTATATTGAATAGTTTGTATTCAGGGATAATATTAAATAAATTTTTAATGGTAAAATTAAGTTCTAAATATTTGGTAAATTCATAAGATAAGGATAAATCTGTTACTACCTTAGGTATAAACTCGATGTAAGGATAAAGATTTGAATTGGGGTCGTCCGCAGATTGAGAAGCATTCGGAAGTGTTGAATTAACAATTTTATTTTTTCCAAAATAGGTTAGCGTGAGGTAGGCAAAAAATCTTCTGTAATTAAAATTGATATTTACGACTCCTTTTGTAGTCGGGCGACTAGTTAAAATATATGATTCGTCTGCTCTGCTAAATAGGTTGGCACCGGCAGTGGCTAAAATTGGCGGTGCTTCAATTTTGCCTAGTTTTTTGTTTCGATTATAATTAAATCCTAAATTGATTCCCCAATTTGTTTTCCCCCAAGAAATATTACTATAGTTAGCGACTATATCAACCCCTGATGTAGTAGTATTCACGGCGTTAACAAAAAAACTCATCGAGTTTAAGTTATATTGTTTAAGGATTTGATAAATAATATTAGTAGGATCATTGCTCGTAATAATTGAACTTAAAATAACTCTATTTTTAATAGTTGTATTGTAGTAATCAACACTTATTCGTAATCTGTTAAGAGGTGTTAAAACAATTCCTGCACTATAATCAAATGATTGTTCAGCCTTTAAATTTGGAATACCGAGTCTTTTAGTTATTTCGTTATAATTATTATAAATACCTTGTAATACAACTGTACCATTAGCAAAAGTAGGTTGTATTGATGAGTAGTAGTATTGATGCAGGGTAGGTGCTTTAAATCCATTTGATAGGGAACCACGAAGTGATAAAATATGGGGCACTACTTTATATAGTAAACTTATTTTCCCTACTAATGCCTTCCCAAAATCCGAATAATTTTCAAATCTTCCTGATATTTCGGCACTGAGTTTAGAAGTTATATTGACATCTAAAATTCCGTAAATCCCAGCATTATATCGGTTGGCAATAACGGCATTGTTAGGATAAATCCCAGGATAAGTGTTTGCCCCAATTCCCGAGTATGAGAAACTGTCCCCTTGTGTAATTCTGTATTGTTCAGTTCTTAGTTCACTACCAAAACTAATAGAGACATACTTGTTAATTTTTTTTATAAAATCTGCATTGATAACCCATTGTAAAAATCCATACGACCCTATATAAAAATTTGTAGGGCTATTTTTACCTAATGAGTAGTTTAAACTATTACGTTCTTCAATAGATAGTTTATTACCACCAACAGTAGTACTGATATCGATATCCCATCCATTTTTATGGGCTTCTAACCCTAATGTTGCATTAAAGTCAGAAACATAATTATTGCTATAGGGAAGAAAACCATCATAATTACTCCCAACGGGGTGCAATAGAAAGTTTGTATCTTGTTGCCAATAAGGTTGTCGATAGTTAGCATATACTTGCACTTTTTTAAATGAATAGTTAGCGGTTGCGTATAACTCCAAAGTGGGTGTCAAGGTAAATCTTGAATTAAGGAATGCACCAAATATTGTCGTTGGGGCATCACCATAAATATTTTTACCGGTAGGGTAACGCGATAAAAAATTAGAAACACTGTCTAAGGTATAATTTGATTTACTGCCCACCAGAGTTTGAAAATCAGCATTAGGGTCTATATTGGTTGATCGGTTTGTTTGACCGGCTGTTGAAAAATTAATTGTATAATTGATAAATCCATTTTTTTTCAAAGCATATCCAGAATTTATATTAGCCCCGTAGCTAAGTCCATCGCCTTTGTAAGTAACACCATTAAATAAATTGACCGCGGTATAGGGCGTAGAATCTTTTAAAATTAGGTTAATAATACCGGCAATGGCATCAGAGCCATATTGAGCTGTTGCACCATCAGTTAACACTTCAATATCTTTAATGGCTGCCATTGGTATCATGCTCAAATCGACCGCCACTTCACCTTTGTCAAGTCCGTTTTGGGTAATTAATAGTGCCGATAGATTTTTACGCTTACCATTAATTAAAACGAGCGTACGCGAGGATCCCAAATTTCTAAGCTCAAATGCGTTAAGAATGGTACTACTAGCAGAGACGGGCAAATTAACGGCATTATAGGATGGGATAGCGTAAGTCAAGGCATTCTCTAAAGTTATTTGTCCTTGATTTGAAAACGATTTTGAATTATATATTTGTATGGGTGTAGGGCTGTTGTTTAATGTTCTTATATTACCTCTGCTTGTTTCTACGACAACACTGCCAAAATCGCGAATTGACTGTACCAATTGTATTGTGATTGGAGCACTAAAACTATTAGAATCCAATTGTACCGTTTTAGTTTGATAGCCTGAAGTAGTTATGGAAACCGTGATCTTTTTTACTGTTGGGATAGGAACACGAAAATTGCCGAATTTATCGGTTTTCGTTTTGGCAAGGTTGGGTAGTATTTTTACATTGGCAAAGGTAATAGGGTTATGGGCGGTGTCCTCTATCTTACCTATTAAAAAATTTTGGGCTCGTGCACTGTTACATAAAATTATACTCAATAAAATGACCTTGTAAAAAATATTCATAGTTTAGAGCAAGTTTAATCTTGAAGGAATTAAAAGATAAGAAGTTATAATCGTAAAAATATAGAAATAAAAAAACAATAACTAAAAAATCGCTTAATTGGATTAACTTTGCATAAAAATACTTATGTCTTTTACTGTTGCAATTATTGGGCGACCAAATGTAGGCAAAAGTACTCTTTTCAATCGACTAATCAGTGAACGCCGTTCAATAGTAGATGATCTTAGTGGTGTAACAAGAGATCGGCAATATGGATTATGTGAATGGAACGGAAAAACATTTAATATTATTGACACAGGTGGTTTTGTGCCGGATAGTAAAGAGTTTTTTGAATCAGCTATTCGAAGGCAAGTTACTATCGCTTTAGAGGAAGCACATGCAATAGTCTTTATGGTTGATGTTACCAATGGTATTTTGCACACCGATCAAGAAGTAGCGCGTACACTTAAAAAGTCAAAAAAGCCTATGTTTGTAACCGTTAATAAGGTTGACAATCATAGTCGCCTGCTTGATGCTTCCGAGTTTTACTCTTTAGGTTTTGATGTTTTTTATCCAATCAGTAGTATTAACGGAAGTGGCACAGGTGAATTACTCGACAAGATTACTGAGCTTATACCCCTTACCGATGCCGAACAAGAAGATATAACTGATGCTCAGAATATTCCTAAAATGGCGATTATTGGACAGCCCAATGTAGGTAAATCTTCTTTACTCAACGCTTTAATTGGAACCGAACGCATGATTGTTAGTGATATAGCAGGTACCACGCGCGATGCCGTTCATACACACTATAATCTTTTTAAAAAAGACTTGATTTTGATTGATACAGCAGGCATTCGAAAGAAAAATAAAGATAAAAATGACCTTGAATTTTATTCAATTATTAGAGCCATTAAGGCTATTGATGAGGCTGATGTATGTCTCTTAATGATTGATGCGTTAAATGGTATTACGGCACAAGATGTTAACTTATTTAGCTTGATTGCAAGAAAAGGTAAAGGCATAGTTTTGTTAGTGAATAAATGGGACTTAGTTAAAAAAGAAACGAACACGGCTAAAGTTTATGAAGAGCAGTTGAAGAAAAAACTAGCACCTTTTAATGATATACCTATTTTATTTGTTTCGGTGCTCGATAAAACACGAATTTTTAAGGCTTTGGAAATGGCTTTGACAGTATATGAGCACAAAACTAAGCGTATTAGTACGAATCAGCTAAATGAAATTTTATTACCTGAATTAGATAAATATCCTGCGCCGTCTGTTCGGGGACATAGTATCAAGATTAAATACCTGACTCAAGTAACGGCTCAGGTACCCGCTTTTGCATTTTTTACTAACTACCCTGATGATATAAAAAAACCATATCGCAATTTCATAGAAAATCAACTAAGATTACATTTTAATTTTACCGGTGTTCCTATTAGAATTTTTTTTAAGAAGAAGTAACAAAAATAACTAAGCATGCAGGGAGATATTATTCAAATGCTACCCGATAGTATTGCCAATCAAATTGCAGCAGGTGAAGTAATACAGCGACCTGCTTACGCTGTTAAAGAGCTTTTGGAAAATGCTATTGATGCTCAAGCAACTAAAATCAATCTCGTGATAGAAGATGCCGGCAAACAACTCATACAGGTTGTGGATAATGGCGTGGGTATGTCTGAACTTGATGCCCGTATGAGTTTTGAGCGACATGCCACCAGTAAATTGAGGCATATCAATGATTTATCATCAATTCGTTCTATGGGATTTAGGGGTGAAGCATTAGCTTCCATTGCAGCGGTATCGGAGGTGGTACTTAAAACAAGGCGTGCTGATCAAGAATTAGGTGTTCATCTTTGTGTTGAAAACAGTAAGGTTGTTAAACAAGAGCCGTGTGCTTGTGCTGTTGGTACAACCCTTATTATGAAAAATCTATTTTTTAATGTACCGGCTCGAAAAAACTTTCTTAAAAGTACCAGTGTAGAAATGCGCTATATCATTGATGAGTTTATTCATATAGCCATTCCTTTTTATGATATTGCATTTACTTGTACACACAACGATAAGGAAATTTTCAACTTACCACGAGCATCGCTAAAACAAAGGATTATCAATGTTTTGGGCAGTACTTATCAAACTAAACTGATACCTATTAATGAGTCAACGAATTATGTTCGTATTACTGGTTTTGTTGGTAAACCTGAAACGGTAAAAAAAACAAGGGGCGAACAATATATTTTTATCAACAATCGATTTATAAAAAATCACTCGATTAATCATGCTGTTATACATGCTTTTGACAGAATGATCGAGAAAGATACATACCCCATCTATTTTTTATTTTTAGAGTTAGATCCCAAAGATGTTGATGTTAATGTTCACCCAACAAAGCAGGAAATTAAATTTGCTGATGATAAACTAATTTATGCTTTTGTGCAATCAGCTGTTCGGCACGCCTTAGCAAGTTATCGTGTCTTACCGGGCATAGATTTCACTTTAGATGCACAAATGCAGCAGACCGATGCTTTAACCCAATCGTTGACTAATGCGAAGCGGGAAGAAACAAAAAACACCGATATTTATAAGGTATTTACTAATAAAAATCAGGCTCATCTTTTAGACAATAATGAGGCGTCCAGAAAACTTGAACTTGAAAATTGGCATAATTTTTTTGAAAATACATCTAAGAAAAATAATGATCCATCAACTATTGAGGCACAACCTGATGTACAATTACAATCATTATATCCCCTTCATGATCTACCCAACGAAATGGTGTCGACATTTTTTCAAGTGGGGCAGTGTTATATTTTTGTCTTACAAACAAACAAAGCGTGGATTGTGCATCAGCAATATGCACATGAAAGGGTATTGTATGAAAAACTAATAGCCTTACAAAAAAATGATGATTATCAAACTGTTTCTAAGCCTTTGCTGTTTCCAGTAACTGTAGATATTTCTTTATCAGACCAATACATACTCACCGATTTATTGCCTTCTTTTCGTCAGTATGGATTTGATATTGATTTTTTTGGCAAACACAGTGTTATTATCCGTTCGATTCCAGCTACTTTAAATATTGGTGATGAAAAAGAATTATTAGAATCGGTAATAGACAATTGCAAAGAGCATTTTAAAAAAGACATTGATCAAACTGTTCTCAAGCAACAGTTGGCTATTTGGATCGCTAAGAAAAAATCAATTAAGTTGCATACCCCTTTATCACCTGTGGCAATGAGTAATCTATGGCAAGATTTGTTAACATGCGATATTCCCGCTTTTTCGCCCGAGGGGTATCCTTGCTTTATAGAATGTACATCAGAATTTTTGCAAAAATTCTTTGTTTGTTAATAGGGATCAATGGCTAAATTATTTTTTGAGATGCTCAGATGTTTTAGGGGGCAAGAAAAACATTGTTGTTTTTGTATAGTAATTTTTCTTTTGTCTGAAGCACGGATTAATGTGGTAATTGTCTGAATTAGGATTGAAGGATTGGTATGATTTTTCGGGATCACTTTTATTTTGTGGGGTATTGCATTGATCCTATGCAGTTTAAGCAAAAAGTTTACGAATCCGAAAGAGAAAAAATCGGACATTTAGCCCATAAGGTGTTATTTTGGGTCGGATATTACTAGGGGTAAAGGTACGGTCATTTTTGTAGAAAAATTAGGGAAGCAATTGTTGATGAATATTTTTTAAACAATCATGGTAATCAGTTAATCATACAAATCATAGTTCAGACAACTATTTAATCTGTCTAATAATTTTATACGCCATTTCAAATCCGGTAGCAATTACTTTTAGGCTACATTCCCCGTCGTAATATCCGTATAAATGTAAAATGTTGTAAGAGCTATTTAAATAATTCAACACATCATACTCCTCCATGTCACTCAAAGCTCTTTTATAATCATCGATATTTTTTCTGCTATGAGGTTTCTTAACAACCACGAAATTTCGTTGCTTTAAAAACTCATTCATCGCCAGTAAAACAGCATTATAAGCCG